>CAXTTD010000388.1:0-3720 GCA_964246945.1 uncultured Solirubrobacteraceae bacterium
GTGGCCAGGCCGCGCAGCCGCGCGCCGAGCTCCCGCTGCGTGGCGGCGTCGAAGCCGGTGCGTACCTTGCCGGCGTAGCGCAAGGGGGCCGGTGGGCCGGGGGACTCCGGGTGGGTATCGGCATCGTGGTAGCCGACGAGCAGCGCGCCGAACTCGGCCCGGCTGCCGCGGGGCGCGGTGAAGCCGCCGACCACGAGCTCCTGGCCGGCCTCGCACTTGAACTTCTGCCAGTCGCGTGAGCGCCGCGGCGAGTACGGGCTCGTCGCCCGCTTGGCGACCACGCCCTCCCAGCCTCGCCGGCACGCCAGCGCGAACATCGCCTCGCCGGCGCGGTTGCGGTGCGCGGTGAGCCGCAGCGGATCGCGCCACTGCACGGCGTCGCGCAGCAGCCGCTTGCGTGCGCGCAGCGGCAGCGCGGTGAGGTCATGCCCCTCGAGCCACAGCAGATCGAAGCCGTACAGGTACACGGGTACCGGATGGTGCCCATGGGCGGCGAGGCGGGCGAAGCTCGTCTGGGCGCCGTCGAAGGCGACGATCTCCCCGTCGAGCGCGAAGCGTGCGGTGGTCTGGGCGGTGAGCGCCCGCGCGAGCTCGGGATAGCGCCCGCGCAGCTCGAGGCCGTTGCGGGAGAGCATGCGCAACGTCTCCCCGTCGCGCACGGCGAGGCAGCGGATCCCGTCGAGCTTGCGCTCATAGATCCATTCGGGATCGCTGAACGGCTCGCGGCTGAGCGTCGCCTTCATGAGCTCGGCGTGCGCGGGCGCGCCGGCGGGCGGCGCGAGGGCGCGCTGCGCGTCGTCGAGCTGCGAGATGGCGTCGCCCATCCGCCGAGCCTCGCACACCGCCGGCGGGCGGCTCAAGTTCGGGCGGGCGGATGCCGATAGCTGCCGTGGCGCCGCCGGCAGTCGCGGCGAGAGCCGATCAGCACAGGAGGCAGCACCGATGGTTCACAGCATGTCGGCCCTCGCGGAGGCGGACATGGCCTCGCGCGAGCAGATCAAGGTCCTCATCGCCGATGACCACCCGCTCATCATCGCCGGGATCCGGCGCACGATCGAGCACGTCGAGGACATGGAGGTGGTGGGGGAGGCTCGGTCGGGGATGGAGCTCATGCAGCTCGTCGAACGCCGGCTACCCGACGTCGTGCTCATGGACCTCAAGATGCCCGGGGTTCGCGGCATGGAGCCGATCGAGCGGATCCGCGCGCGCTGGCCGCAGGTGAAGACCGTCGTGCTCTCCGCATGCGACGAGCGCGCGACGATCGATGCGGCCCTGCAGGCCGGGGCGAGCGCCTATGTGCTCAAGAACGCGCATACCGTCGACGTCGCCTCGGTTCTGCGCCAGGCGTTCAGTGGTGCGGTGCTCCCCGCGCCGGCCGGAGTGCCCACTCCTCCTGACGCCCCCCCGGCGCCGGCCCGCTCGGCGCTCACCGAGCGGGAGCGCTCGATCCTGTCGGCCGTCGCCTCGGGGATGACCACCGCGGCGATCAGCCGCGAGCTGTGGATCTCCGAGCACACGATCAAGTTCCACCTCACGAACATCTATCGCAAGCTCGGGGTGGCCAACCGCGCGGGCGCGATCCGCCACGCGCTCGAGCACCAGCTCGTCTGACCCCGCTCAGCGCGTCGCCGGCGGTTCCGCGGGCCACCGGGGCAGCTCGGCGGTGACCGTCGTCGGCCCTCCGGGCGCCGAGCGGATCTCGGTGCGACCGCCGAGCATGCGCATCCGCTCGTGCATGCCGACCAGGCCGAGGCGACCTGCCCGGGCGGCGCGCGGCCCGCTCACCTCGGGATCGAAGCCGCAGCCGTCGTCGCTCACCCGCACGAGGATCGCCTCCTCGCCGGCGGCGAGCCGGATCGCGACGTGCTCGGCATCGGAGTGCTGGCGCACGTTGGTGAGCGCCTCGCGCACCAGCGAGAGCAACGCGATCTGCTGGGAGTCGGTGAGGCTGTCGAGCTCCCCGGAGAGCTCGGTGCTGGGCACGATGCCCGTGCGAGCGGTGAACGCGTCGGCGATCCCGCGCAGGGCCTCGGCGAGCGAGACGCCGGCCAGGGGGGAGTCCGCGGAGGTCGACAGGCGCCGCAGGTCCTCGTCGAGGGCGAGCAGCTGCGCCTCGAGGTCGTCGAGGCGACCCAGCGCCCGGTCGCGGTCTGGGTGGGAGGCGATCATCGCCGAGAGCTGCTCGCGGAACAGCGACAGGTCCTGGGCGAGCAGATGGATCTCCTGCTGGGGGCCGTCATGCAGGTCGAAGCGCAGCCGCGCGAGGCGGCGCGCGAGGGGGTTCGGTTCGGCGCTCTGATCGCCGCGGGCTGCCGGGGGCGGGTCCTGCACCCGAGACATTGTGGTGACTGTGCCGGGCGGCCGTCCGGCACGCCGCCTGCGTGGTCTCAGCGGACCGCCGGCAGGTGCAGCAGGGCGAGCCCGTCGCGCACCAGCAGGGCGATGATCCCGCCGTCGCTGAGCCCGCGGCCGGAGATCGCATCGCGCCGCGCCCGGGTGAGCAGGCGCGCGGCCTGGCGCTCGTAGCCCGCGGCGCGGCCGAGCGCGGACGTCGCCGCAGGCGGGCTCCGGTGCGCGTCGTGCCCCACCGTGAAATCGGTGAACAGGATCGGGAGCTCGGAGCCCGCGGAGAACGAGTCGACGCCGAGGTCGGGGACGTGGACCTCGTGGAATTCGGCGAGATACGACTCGGGCAGCTGGTCGACGTCGAACCAGCCCGCGCCCCCGCCGGGCCGGGCGAAGCCGCTCGTGCCGAAGTACCGGTCGCCGATCCGCATGAACGTGTGAGTGGCGTCGTAGAAGATGGTGACCCGGCCGGGACCGCTCGGCAGGTGCCAGTTCCCGACGTCGGCGGCGACCGTGGTGTCGAGGTGGTAGCCGGCCTGCTGCATCACGTAGGACACCGAGCCCGAGCAGTCGAACGCTCCGAACCGCGAGGGCTGCTCGTGACCGCCGCCCCACAGGTAGGGGAAGTCCGCCGCGCTCACCATGTTGGCGGCGGCGATCAGCCGGTCGTAGTGCGAGAGGATGCCGCCGCCGTAGCGCACGCGCCGCCGCCCGTGCAGGTTGGCGGCGAAGCTCACCGAGACGTCGCCGCGGGCGCTCGTGCTCGCGTGGGCATAGCGGGTGTGACGGGCGATGTCGAGCGCGCCCCGCAGGACCTCGTCGACGTACCAGCCGGCGTGGTTGTAGGCCAAGATCGCCCCTCGCAGATCGACGCTCGCGCCGGCGGCATGCAGGTACCGGGCGGCGGCGAAGATCGCGTCGCGCGGGTCGTAGGGGTTGGCCTCGCTCACCCCGTCGGCGGCGACGCCCCAGCGCTTCCAGGTCGAGGGCTCGAACTGCATCCAGCCGATCGCCCCGGCGCTCGAGGTGTTGAGGTTGCGCCCGTAGTCGGTCTCGATCTCGTTGATCGAGGCGAGCACCTCCCACGGCACGTGGTAGCGGCGTCCGGCCTCCATGTAGAGCGGGATGAGAAACGACGGCGGCTGGCTGATCCCGGAGGAGTGGCCGGCGGCGAGGCTCACCACGCCGCTGAGTCGCGGGTTGGCGCCGACGATGCCCGTCCACGACAGCGGGCCGGTGAAGCCGGTGGTGGAAGTCGCGGTCGTGTCCGTCGCGCCGTCGCCGGACCCCGGATCGCTCGGACCCGACACGCTGCGCGCGGCGGTCCGCTCCGCGGCGGCGAGCGCGGCCCTCGCGCTCCGCTCGGCCTGGCGC
>CAXTTD010000389.1:0-3710 GCA_964246945.1 uncultured Solirubrobacteraceae bacterium
CCGTCGATCCAGTCCGAGACGATCTCCGACACGATCGCCGACCGCGCTCCGGGCGCCACCGTGGTCCAGAACAGGTGGCGCTCGCGCAGGTGCCCGGCGCCGGCGACCGTCCGCCCGCCGCCGTGCCCGCTCATCCAGTTGTACTCGTCATAGACGCCGACCTCGAGGCCGGCCGCGGCGGCCGCGGCCACCGCGCGCCGGTAGCCCGCGAGCCACTCGGCGGACAGGTAGCGCTCGCGGGGCAGCGACAGCCGCGCCTGGATCATCACCATCCCAAATCCGGCGCCGGCGAGCTCGCGCGCCTGGGCGGAGGCCTCGACGGCGCTCGGCACGTGGCTCCAGAACCAGTACGCCGCCGGGCGCCGCGCCCGCGCCTGTGCCGCCTCGCCGCGCGCGCTCATCACCGGGATTCTTCCAGGCGCAGGGGGCGCTCAAGTCCGGGCCGCGACGCGCCGACCTGTACCGGGTGACCGCCGCTTCCTCGTTGCGCGATCCGGCACGACTTCAGGCGCTGGTGCGCTCCGAGCTGCTCGACTCAGGCACGGAGGAGGTCTTCGATCGGCTCACCCGCCTCGCCTCCCGCCTGCTCGGGGTGCCGATCGCGGCGATGACACTGCTCGACGACGAGTGCCTGCACGTGAAGAGCGCGGTGGGGCTGACCATCGACTCGGCGCCCGTCGAGCACGCGCCCTGCCAGAACGTCGTCGTCGGCCGGGCACCGTTCGCGGCGGGCGACCTGCGGGAGACCCCGGAGGTGCCGGGCGCCGCCGGCGTCCGGGGGCTCGGGGTGATCGCCTATTGCGGAGTGCCGCTGTTCGACTCCGCCGGCCACGCCCTCGGAGCGCTGTGCGCGATGGACTGCATCCCACGCGCGTGGAGCGGCGAGGACCTCGCGTGCCTGGTCGATCTCGCGGCGAGCGCGACCACCGAGCTCGAGCGGCGGGGCAGCCACCGGCGCCTGCTCGAGCGCGAGCACGAGACGCTGGCCCTGCGCGAGCGCCAGATCCAGCTCGCGAGCGCCGCCGAGGCGGCCGCGGACGCGATCAACCTCATCGACGTCGACGGGCGGGTGACCGCGTGGAACCCGGCGTGCGAGCAGCTGTACGGCTACGCCGCCGAGGAGGTCCTCGGCCGCCCACTCACCGAGATCGGCGTGCTCGTCGACACCGACGGCGCGGGAGGATTCTCACTCGACGCGCGCGCCCTGGCCGGGGAGTCGGTGGCGGCCCGGCGGATCCCCCGGCGCCGGTCTGACGGCACGCAGGTGTTCGTCAGCATCAGCATCGCCCCGCTGCGCGACGAGGCCGGCGCGATCGTCGGCGCCACCGCGGTCGCGCGCGACGTCACCGAGCGCCTGCAGCTGCAGATGGAGCTCGAGGCGTCCGAGCGGCGCTTCCGCCACACCTTTGACGACGCCCCCACCGGAATCACCATCCTCGCCCCCGACCGCACCCTGATCGACGCCAACCGGGCGTTCTGCGAGTTCGTCGGCTACCCCCCGGAGGACCTCATCGGGCGGACCCTGGAGCGGATCACCCATCCCGCCGATCGCCACGCCGACCCGGCGGAGGCGCGGGCGATCCTCACCGGTGAGTCCTCGTCCGTGACGTTCGAGAAGCGCTACGTCCACCGCAGCGGCCGGATCGTGCGCGCCCGGATCACCGCCTCGCTGGTGCGGGCCGTCGACGGAACCCCCGAGTACCTGGTCGCCCACCTGGAGGACATCACCGCCTCCCGCGAAGCTCAGTCCGCGCTCGCGGAGGCGCGGGAGCTGCTCGACGAGTCGCAGTCGATCGCCGGCATCGGCAGCTGGTCCTACGACCTGGAGACGGGGGCGATGCGCTGGTCACAGGAGCAGTTCCGCCTGCACGGCCTCGAGCCCGGCGACGCCGTCCCGTCGATCGAAGAGCTGGTGGCGATCGCCGAACCCGAGGACCGGGAGATGCTCCACGGGACGTTCGCCCGCCTCATCGCCCGGCCGCGCAGCTTTCAGGGCGAGTACCGCGTGCGGCGTCCCGACGGAGGCTCTCGGACGCTGTGGTCCGAAGCCGAACGGCTGCCCGCAGATCCCGAGAACGGGCGCCCGGCCCGGATCTCGGGGACCACTCGCGATGTCACCGCCGAGCGCGCGGCCCAGCACGAGCGCCAGGCGATCGAACAGCGCCACCGGCGGCTGCTCGACAGCCTGCCCGACACGATGGTGATCCTCTACGACCCGGAGCTGCGCTGCGTGCTGATGCAGGGCGGGCTCATCGCCGCCCTGGAGATGGACACCGCGGACTACGTCGGCAGGTTCCTGCGCGAGCTCATCACCGACGAGCAGTCGAGAGTCCTGCCTGATCTCATCCGCCGGGCGCTCGCCGGCGAGTCGACCGCCATCGACGAGCACGACACCGGCCGCGGGCGTCAGTTCCAGATCGAGTTCGCGCCGTACTTCGCGGACGACGGCACCGTCGCGGGCGCGTTCACGGTGTGGCGCGACATCACCGCGCGCCTGGAGCGCGAGCGCGAGACCCGGATGCTGGCCACGATGGTCCAGCAAAGCGAGGACGCGATCATCGCCACCGATCCCGCCGGGGCGATCGTCGAGTGGAGCGGGGGCGCCGAGCGCCTGTACGGTCACGCCCGCGCGCAGGCGATCGGGCGCCCGATCGCGATGATCGTGGCGCCGGAGCGACGCGGAGAGGACCGCGAGCTGCTCGCCCGGGCGCTCGCGGGTGAATCCTCGCAGCTCGACACCGTGCGGATGCGTGCCGACGGCCATCGGGTCGACGTCTCGATCTCGGTGAGCCCGCTCGCCGCGGCGGCCGGCGAGATCTCGGGCGCCCTTGTCGTCGCCCGGGACATCAGCCCCCGGATCGCCGAGCAGGCCGCGCGCCGGAAGGTCGAGGACCGGTTGCGGGTGACCGTGGAGCACGCACCGATCGGCGTCGCGCTCATCGACCTGCAGCCCGGCCGAGCGGGACGCCTGCTGAGCGTCAACCGGCCGTTCGAGGGCCTGCTGCCCGCCCCCGATCCGATCGCCGCGGGCGTGTCGCTCACCACGGTCATCCACCCCGACGACGTCGACGCGCTGCGGGGAGACCTCGTGCTGCTCGCTGCCGACGCGAGCGCCCGGATCGAGACCGAGGTGCGCTGCCTGCATCCCGACGGGCGGGTGGTGTGGCTGCTGCTCACCGGCGCCGCGGTGCCCGCCGAGACCGGCGCGCCTCAGTTCGCGGTCCTGCACGCGCTCGACATCGGCGAGCGCAAGCGCTTCGAGGGCCAGCTGCAGCACCTCGCCGACCACGACACGCTCACCGGCCTGTTCAACCGGCGCCGGCTCGAGACCGAGCTCGCGCGCACCGTCTCGTTGGTCGACCGCTACGGCAACCCGAGCGCGCTGCTGATGATCGATCTCGACGGGTTCAAGCACGTCAACGACACGATGGGTCACTCCTACGGCGACGAGCTCATCATGCGGGTCTCCGCCTGCCTGCGCGGCTGCCTGCGCGAGACCGACGTGATCGGCCGTCTCGGCGGCGACGAGTTCGCGGTCATCCTCGCCGCGGCGAGCCGTGAGGTCGCACTCTCCGTCGCCGAGAAGCTGCGCGACGCGATCGCCGAGCAGGGGGTCGTCGCCTCCGAGCACCGCCATGCGTCGGTGACCGCCTCGATCGGCGTGGTGCCGATCGACGGCCCACGGATCCCCGACGCCGACACGCTGCTGG
>CAXTTD010000390.1:0-3707 GCA_964246945.1 uncultured Solirubrobacteraceae bacterium
GTCGAGGGCCGCCTCCAGCTCGGCGAGCGCCTGCGCCAGGTAGCCGCCCGGCCTGGCGGACGGGTTCTGATCAAGCCGCCGGATCGGTTCCGGGGCGCACGGCGTCGCATGACGCAGGACGAGCCGCGGCTCGACTGCGCCGCGGTAGGCGTTGCGCTCCAGGCGGAACGAGCCGTCGAGCGGCGCGCCGGGGTCCCCGGGCGGCCGGCCGTCGCAACCAAACGCGACCGCCTTCGCGCGCGCGCCGCCCGAGACCACCGTGAACCGGGCGTGGCGCCCCTCCCCCAGCGGCCGCACGTCCTCGATCCGCGCTCCGGTGAGTAGCAGGCGGGGCGCCGGGTTGCCGATCCCGCACGGCTCGAGCGCCTCCAGCGCCTCGGCGAGGGGCAGTCCGAGTTCACCTCCGGAGACGACCGCGTCAACCCGCTCGCGCTCGACGAGCATCTCCGCGGTGAGCATCTCGGCCGCGTGGGCCTCGAAGCCCTCCCGGAAGGCGTCGAGCGCGTCGCGCTGGAGCGTCAGGCCGGCCGCCGCCCGGTGGCCGCCGTAGCGGCCGAGCTGCCCCGCGCAGGCATGCAGAGCACCGAGCAGGTCGAAGCCGGGAATCGAGCGACCCGACCCGGTGCCGGTCCCCGTCGCCGGATCGAGCGCGACGAGCACCGCCGGCCGGTGATACTGCTCGACGATCCGCGAGGCGACGATGCCGACGACCCCGGGATGCCAGCCCTCGGCGGCGAGCACGTAGGCGCTCGGCTCCCCGGCGCCGCGGTGCTGCGCCTGCGCGCGGCGCTCACGGACCTGGGTCTCGGCCTCCCACAGGATCCGCTGCTCGACCGCCCGGCGCTCGCCGTTGACCCGGTCGAGCTCGAGCGCGACCGCCTGCGCGCGCGCCGGGTCCTCGCACAACAGGAGCTCGAGGCCGGCGTCGGCCCGGGTGAGGCGGCCCGCGGCGTTGATTCGCGGGGCGAGCCGGAAGCCGAGCGTCGAGGCGTCGAGCGCCCCCGGGTCGGCCTCGGCGACCGCCATCAGCGCCCGCAGGCCGGCGCGGCCGGTGAGGGCGAGCGCGCGCAGGCCCTCACGCACGAGCCGGCGGTTCTCGCCGCGCAGCGGGACGAGGTCCGCGACCGTCGCCAGGGCGACGAGCTCGAGCTCGTCGGCGGCACTCGACGCCCCCAGAGCGAGCGTGAGCTTGTACGCGACCGCGGTCCCGCAGAGCTCCGGACACGGGTAGCCGCCGAGCGCGGGATGGACGATCGGGCAGTCGGGCAGGCGACCGTCGGCCCGCGGCGCATGGTGATCGGTGACCACCACCTCGACCCCCGCCGCCCGCGCCGCGGCCACCTCCTCGACGGCGGTGATCGCGCAGTCGACGGTGAGGATGAGCCCGGTTCCGCGCTCGGCGAGCCGCGCCACCGTGGCCGGCGACAGGCCGTAGCCGTCGGTGAGCCGTCCCGGCAGATACCAGTCGACCTCGGCGCCGAGGCTGCGCAGGGCGCGGACGGCAATCGCGGTCGCGCACACCCCGTCGACGTCGTAGTCGCCGTGGACGGTGATCCGCCTCCCGGCGGCGATCGCCGCGCGGATCGTCGCGAGCGCCGGGGCCATACCGGCGAACCCGTGCGGATCGTGGTCCTCGCGCGCGTCGAGGAACCGACGGGCGGCTCCGGGGTCGCCCAGGCCGCGGCGCGCGAGCACCTGGGCGAGCACGTGACCGATCCCGAGCTCCCGCTCGAGGTTGAGCGCGGCCGCCATGTCGTAGGGCGGAAGCTCGATCCGCGGTTGCGCATGCGTGCGGGCGGCCGCCGGCGGCGGACCGGGCGCGGCCGCGGACGGCGGGGCGAGCGCCGGTTGGGGTTCGGGTTCGGCGGGAGCCGGAGGGACCTCGAGGAGTGCCACAGCGTCACGGTAGGTGTGCCCGCGGACGGACCGGCCGCGCGCCACGCGCGGGCAGCGTCGGCGATCATGCCCGGTCCGATGGCGCTCACCGTCCACACCCCCGGCCTGCGCCTCACCGAGCACACGCTCGAGGTGCCGCTGGATCACGCCCGTCCGGAGGACCGACGGACGATCACGCTGTTCGCGCGGGAGATCGCCGATCCCGACGGCCTCGACCGGCCGCTGCTGCTGTTCCTGCAGGGCGGACCCGGCTTCGAGGGGGTCCGGCCGAGCACCCGCGCCGCGGCGCCCGGCTGGATCGACCGCGCGCTGCGCGACTTCCGGGTGCTGATGCTCGACGAGCGTGGGACGGGCCGCTCGACCCCGGTCGGGCCGGCGACGCTCGCGGGCCGCACGCCCGCGCAGGCGGCCGAGTACCTCACCCACTTCCGCGCCGACGCGATCGTCCGCGACGCCGAGGCGCTGCGGGAGGCGCTCGGGGTGGAGCGCTGGTCGGTGCTCGGGCAGAGCTTCGGCGGCTTCTGCGTGGCGAGCTACCTGTCACTGGCTCCGGAGAGCCTGCGCGAGGCGCTGTTCACCGGTGGGGTGCCGCCGCTACGCACGCCCACCGACGAGATCTACCGGCACACCTACGCGCGGGTGCTCGAGCGCAACCGGCGCTACTTCGCCCGTTACCCGGGCGACCGCGAGCAGCTCGCCGCGCTGCGCCGGGCGATGGACGCCGAGGACGGGGTGCGCCTGCCCGGCGGCGAGCGGCTCACCTGGCGCCGGGTCCGCCAGCTCGGGCTGCGCCTCGGGATGAGCACCGGCGCCGAGTCCCTGCACAACCTGCTCGAGCTCGACTTCGACTCGCCTGCGTTCCGCCACGACGTCGCCGCCGGCGGCGGGTTCGAGCGCAACCCGATCTACGCGGTGCTGCACGAGTCGAGCTACGCCGACGGCGGGGTCACCTCGTGGTCGGCGCAGCGGATGCTGCCCGAGGTCTACGGCGAGGATCCCGACCTGTTCACCGGCGAGCACGTGTACCCGTGGATGTTCAGCGACTACGGAGAGCTCACGCCGTTCGCGGAGGTCGCCGAGCGCCTCGCCGCCCATCCGTGGCCGGTGCTCTACGACCCCGAGGTCCTCGCCGCCAACCGGGTGCCGGCGGCGGCCGCCATCTACCACGAGGACATGTACGTCGAGCGGGTCCTCTCCGAGCGAACCGCGGCCGCGATCGCCGGCCTGCGGCCGTGGGTGACCAGCGAATACGACCACGACGGGCTGCGCGTCGACGGCGGCCGAATCCTCGGGCGGCTGCTCGACCTCACCCGCGGCCGCGCCTGAACGCGACTGGGCGCCGTCCCGGCGCGCTCGGGTCGCGCGCGATCTCGCGTGGGGCCGCCGCGGCCCGGCGGCGCGGGACCGAGCGGCACGTGGTGCGCCATACGCGTGGACAGCGAGCCCGCGGGACGTCCGGACGGTGGGATGCCCGGACGGCGAGACACCCTAGGGCGGGACGTCCGGACGGTAGGACGCCCAGACGGGGAGACACCGGCCGGACCGTCTCGGGTCAACTCGGGCGCAAAATCGCACGTCGCTGCTGGCCTCAGGAGGCGGATGTGCGGTATGGCGCGGTGGGCATTACACATCGCACACGCCATCGCCGGCTGGGTCCGGGTTGCGCGATTGTGCGGCCCCCAAGTCCCGTGCTCGCCGGGGGTCACCGATCGCTGCGGGCTCCATAACCGCCGGGTGAGCCCCACGCCCCCGCGGCTCGTGGGCCCCGCGGCTCGTGGGCCTCGCGACTCGTGGACCCCGCGGGCCGGGAC
>CAXTTD010000391.1:0-3695 GCA_964246945.1 uncultured Solirubrobacteraceae bacterium
GTCCACGTCGTGCGGTTTCGCTGCGCGAACATGATCGCCGTCGGCGCCCACGCCGCCGGCCGCGTGCGCGAGGCGCTCGGCGGTACGGCACCACGGCCCACGAGCGGCGCGGTGACCGAGGACTTCCTCTCAGGCGAGAGCGGCGAAGTGTCCGGGATTCGCGCGACGGGGCGGGCGGTGCTCGCGGACGCCGTCTGCGACGCCGTCGCCGTCGTGAGCCGACAGCCGTGGCGTGGGCGAGCCGCGCTCCGGTCGGCGGCGCGACGTCGAGTGCTCGTCCTCGCCGTCGAGCGCACCGGCGCGCCCAATCTCCTCGGCGCCACCCGTGAGGAACTTCACCGCTCCCATCACGAGATCTCCCTGCATACCAAGGGGGTCGACGGCGCGGGCAAGTTCGAGAACCTCAACGAACTGCTCGCTCAGCATCCCGCTGCCGGTCACGACTGGCTGCTGGTGCTCGACGACGACGTCGCGCTGCCCCATGGCTTCCTCGACCGGTTCCTGTTCCTCACCGAGCGCTTCGATCTCGCGCTCGCCCAGCCGGCGCATCGGTGGCGCTCCCATGCGGCCTGGCGGGTGACGCGCCGGCGGCCGGGACTCGTCGCCCACGAGACCCAGTTCGTCGAGATCGGACCGGTCACCGCGTTTCACGCCCGCACGTTCGACACGCTGCTGCCGTTCCCACCGCTGCGCTTCGGCTGGGGCCTCGAGCTGCACTGGTCGGCACTCGTTCGCGAGCACGGCTGGCGCGAGGGCGTGATCGACGCCACGCCGGTCCTGCACGGGATGCGCCGGGTCGCGAGCGCCTACACCCACGAGGACGCGGTCGCTGAAGCCCGGGAATTCCTCGCGGGCCACGCGTACATCCCCGCCGCCGAGGCCACTCGAACGCTCCGCGTGCATCGGGAGTGGCCGCGATGAGCGCCGTCTCCCACGCTTCCGAGCCATACGATTCCGAGAACCTGCTCGATCGCCTCACGCCCGAGGCGAACCTCGAACATGACTATCGGTGGTTGCTCGAGCGTGTGGCGACAACCTTCGCCCGCCGCCTACCACTGCGCGAGGCCCGGGTGCTGTCGGTTCGGCGCCGGCTCGCGTCCCAACCGTCACCTGTTGCCGAGGCCCGCGCCGTCGGACTCGCGCCCGAGCTCCATGCGATCAATTTCACGTGGCGGCGGTTGACGCCTGCCGTCCAGCGCGCCGTGGGTAACCTCGACGCGCTCGGTTCGCGGCCGCGCCTGGCCGCCTTCGGGCACACGCTCATGCTGATCGCGAGAAAGCCCTGATCATGGACTCCGATCCGCCGCTCGTCCTCCTGCGCGGTGGCGCCGACACCTCCGCGGTGTCGACGCGCGATGCCGTGACCGGGCCGCCAGACGGAGAGGATCGCGCGCGGCGTGCGGCGGTCACGGTCGCCGTCGCGCTGCTGCTCGGGGCGACAGCGTTCGTCACGGGCGGTGGCGTGGATGAGGTCGTTGCGACGTGGCGCAACACCTGGACGGAGATCGGGCTCGATCTGCTCGGGGCGCTTGCCATCGGCGCCGCAACGTGGCTCCGGGCCCCCCGGCGCCGCGACGGCGGGCTAACCGTCGGCCTCATGGCGCTGCTGTTCGCCTGGGAGGCAGCGTCGATCGCGTGGTCCGTGGCGCCCGACAGTTCGTGGCTCGCCTCCGGGCAGATGCTCGCCTATCTCGCGGTCTTCGCCGGCGCGGCGGCGCTCGCCCAGCCGCTCGCCCGCGACTGGGCGCCGCTGCTCGGCGGCTTCGTGCTGTGGTCGGCGGCCATCTGCACGTGGTCACTGATCGCCAAGGTGTTCCCGGCCACGCTCGCCGCCGGTGCCCAGTACGGGCGGCTGCAGGCACCCTTCGGGTACTGGAACGCGCTGGCCAGCGTCGCCGCCATGGGGGTCCCCTGCTGCCTGTGGCTCGGCGCCCGCCGTGAGCGCGGCCGTCACCTCGCCGCCCTCTCGGTGCCGGCCCTCACGCTGCTCGTCTCCGTGCTCGTCCTCTCCTACTCGCGGTCCGCGGACCTCGCCGCCGTGGTCGCTGCCGCCGTGTGGCTGCTCGTGACTCCGCTGCGCCTACGGGCGGTCGTGGTGGCGGCCCTCGGCGCGGTCGGCGGCGGGGTGATCAGCCTGTGGGGTCTCACCCATCACGGCATCACGGGCAACGCGATCAGGCTCTCCGCCCAGGACCACGCCGGCCACATGTTCGGGATCGTCGTCCTTATCGTGCTCGTGCTCATCACGGTGGTGGGCATCGCCGTCACCGAGGCGATGGATCGTGCCGAGGTGCCTCTCCAGACCCGCCGGCAGATCGGCGGCGGGCTCGTCGCCGGGCTGATCGTCGTCGTCGTCGTGGCGGTGGCCGGTGTCGCCGCCTCCTCGCGAGGGCTCACCGGTGAGATCTCCCACGGCTGGCACGAGCTCACCAACCCTGCGGCCACCGTCTCGGCGACCAGCGCCTCCCGCGTCTTCCAGTTCGGATCGAGCCGGCCCACCTACTGGCACGAGGCGCTCCGGGTCGGGGACCACGCCGTCCTGAAGGGAGTGGGCGAGCTCGGATTCTCGGTCGCGCGGCTGCTGTATCCGGGAAACCCGGAGACAGTCCAGCAGGCCCACAGCTACGTGTTCGAGACCTACGCCGACCTCGGCGCCATCGGGCTGCTGCTCACCGCGGCACTGCTGCTCAGCTGGCTCGTCGCCGGCGCGCGGACGCTCGCGCTGCACCGCCGGCGAGATTCGCTGGCCCCCGGGGAGCAGGCCGAGCGCATTGGGCTGGTCACCCTGGCGACGCTCGTCCTCGCCTTCGGGGTGCAGAGCACCCTCGACTGGACGTGGTACTTCACCGGGGTGGCGGTGCCCGCGCTGCTCGCCGCCGGCTGGATCGCCGGGCGTGGGCCGGTGAACGAGCCGATCGCCGCACGCGAGCCGGGTGGCTCGCTGTGGGATCGACCCGCCGCGATCGTCGGCATTCCGCTGCTCATCGCGATGGTGCTCGTCGGCGGCTGGCTCACCTGGCGCCCCCTGCACAGCGCCGAGCTCGTCAACCAGGCGGAGAACGGCGACTACGCGGCGGCCCGGGCTGCGCAGCGCGCAGACCCGCTCGCGCTGCTGCCCTATGAGGTGCTCTCGAGCTTCGAGTTGAGCTCCCACGAGCCGACCCAGGCCCAAGCGGAGCTTGAGCAGGCGGCGCGCGAGCAGCCGAAGAACCCGGCGAGCTGGTCGGCGCTTGCCCAGTTCCTCGTCCAACGCCATCTGTGGCGCGCGGCGCTCTCCGCGGCCGACCAGGTGCAGGCACTCGACGTCACCGGGGACACGACGGAGGTGAACAACAACGCGCTCATCGCCGAGATCACCCCCCACCTCACTCCGGCGAGCAGCGCCACGACGCCGAGCTCGACCGCCTCGGCGCCCTCCGGCACGACGACACCGACCACGAGCACGAACACGACTTCGGCCACATCGTCGACCACCGGCGGCGGCTGAGCGCCGCTCTACCGCGTCGCGCTGGCCATGAGCAACCGCCGTCCGAGCGGCGGACCGCCACCCCGACGGACCTCGATCTCGGCGAAATCGAAATCAGCCAGGACCCCGCGCAGGGAGCTCGTGCTGTAGAGGTGCAGGTGGTCGCCGAGCGGCTCGGAGTAGAGCTCGATCCCGGCGACGAGCAGGCGCAGCCGCGAGTGGTTGGGGG
>CAXTTD010000392.1:0-3684 GCA_964246945.1 uncultured Solirubrobacteraceae bacterium
CGTCGAGGTCGTCGTTGCCGCCGGCGTGGAACAAGAGCCCCCCGGCCGGGGAGAGCAGGAACACCGGGTTGCCGACGACCTCCGCGAGCACCCCGAGCAGCTCCGGCAGCCCCTCGCCGGCGAGCATCACCGCGACGCGCCGGTCGCGGATCGCCTCGCCGGAGCGCAGCAGGCCGTACTGCCGGTTGACGAGCTCGGTGTGGACCGCCTCGGTGACGCTCACGAAGGCGACCTCGCGGTGCAGGGCGACGAGCACCAGGCCGGTCGCCTGCGCCGCCTCGCGCATCGACTCGGGGATGGTCTGCAGGGCGGTCCCGAGCTCGATCACGAGCGCGGTGACCTCTCGCCGGGCGAGATCCTCCACGAACCGCCGGCGGCCGGCGTCGTCGGGGGCGAGACCCATTCCGGTGGTGAGCAGCAGCTCGCCCCCGGAGAGCAGCGCGGCGATGTTCGGCACCTCACCGGCGTGGACCCAGCGGATCGCGCGTTCCAGCGACTCGCCGCCGGCAAGCACCTCCGGGAGGCCGCGGCGCAGGGCGGGCAGCGCGAGCGCCTCGGCGACGGTGATGGGGTTGGCAGTGGCGCTCACGAAGGTCATTGTGTCCAGTCACGCACCGGCAAGCCGCGACATCCTGACCAGATACCGGCACAGCGGCGAGCTCTACGGTGTCGCCCATGGAGTCCTTGGGAGGGGAACACGAATCGGCGGGCTTCGCCGACAAAGGCGGGGGGCGCGACGCCGGCGGGTTGGCGCCGCGGGGCGCCGGCGGGATGGCCTCGACCGCCCCCGCCTACAGCCTCGCGGCGACGCTCGGCTTCGTCGTCGCGGTGATCGGCGTGCGCACGCCGCTGATGGTGATCATCGCGTTCGTCCCGATGCTGATGACGGCGTGGGCGATCAAGCAGATCAACAAGGCCGACCCCGACTGCGGCACGAGCTTCACCTGGGCGGCGCGCAACCTCGGCCCCCGGATCGGCTGGTTCGCCGGCGGCTGGGGAACGATCGCGTCGGACTTCCTGGCCATGGCGAGCTACGCCCAGATCGCCGCCCAGTATGTGTTCCTGCTCATCGGCGCCCACTCGATCGGCATCAACGCGACGAGCCCGTGGGTGCTGCTGCTCGGCATCGCCTGGATCGTTGGCCTCACCTGGCTGTGCTGGCGCGGCATCGAGATCTCGGCCCGGATCCAGATGTGGTTGGTGATCATCGAGGTGATCGTGCTCTTCATCCTCGGCATCGTCGCGCTCGTCAAGCTCGGCGAGGGCACGGCCCCCGTCGGCCACCTCTCCCCGTCATGGAGCTGGTTCGACCCGACGAAGATGTCGTTCAACCAGTTCATGCTCGGGTTGCTCCTGATGGTCTTCATCTACTGGGGGTGGGACACGACGACCTCGATCAACGAGGAGACCGAGGACTCCCGGCGCATCCCTGGCGTCGCGGGCGTGATCTCGACGTTCCTGCTGCTCGGCACCTACCTGCTGCTCACGATCTCGGTCCAGGGATTCGCCGGGGTCGGCCACCACGGAATTGGCCTCGACAACGTGGCCAACCAGAACGATGTCCTCTCGCCGCTCGGCGCCGCGGTGTTCGGACGCTCGCTGCTCGGCAGGGTCCTCACCAAGCTGTTGCTGTTCATGGTCCTCACCTCGGCGGCCGCGACCACGCAGACGACGATTCTGCCCAACGCCCGCACGACGCTCTCGATGGCGTTTCACAAGGCACTGCCCCCGATCTTCGGCGACGTTCATCCGCGCTACAAGTCGCCCTCGTTCTCGACGATCTCCTTCGGCGCACTCTCGGTCGTCTACTACGCGGCGCTCAACTTCCTCTCGCACGGAAACGTGATCTCCGACGCGGTGACCGCGACGACCTTCTTCGCCGCGCTGTACCTCGCGATCAGCGCTCTCGCGTGCGCGTGGCACTACCGGGCGGCGATGCGGATCTCGGCACGCGCCGCGTTCAGCGACGTGCTCGTACCGGGTGCGGCCGCGCTGATCCTGTTCTTCGTCATCGCGTGGTCGGTGAAGGTGTATCTGCAACCCGATCAGAGCTACGTCATCCTCGACCTGTTCGGGTGGCACGTGGGCGGCACGCTGTTCGTCGTCATCGTCACCACGATTGTCGGGCTGGTGTGGATGTTCTCCCTGGAGCGCGGCCACCGGGAGTACTTCTCCGGCGAGACGATGCGGGCGGGTCTGTCGCTCACCGACGAGGACGAGGTGGTGTCGGTGACCCCGGTCGAGTCGGTGCTCGCCGAGGACGCCTCCCCGTGACGCCACCGTGGCCGCGGACGGAGCCGACCGCGGAGGAGCGGGCCGCCCACGCGGACGCCGTGCCCCGCTCGTTCTGGCTCGACTCGCTCGGCCCGCGTAACCCCGAGCCGCGACTTGAGGGGGTGGTCGAGGCCGACCTATGCATCGTCGGGGGCGGCTACACCGGACTGTGGGCAGCCCTGCACGCGGCGCGCGCGGACCCGGGCCGGCGGATCGTGCTGCTCGAGGCCGGGCGCTGCGGGGAAGGGGCGAGCGGACGCAACGGCGGCTTCCTCGACGCCTCGCTCACCCACGGTCTCGGGAATGGGCTGTCGCGGTTTCCGGAGGAGATGGCGACCCTCGCCCGCCTGGGGGCGTCGAATTTCGAAGGACTGAAGGGGGACCTCGTCCGGCACGGCATCGACGCCGAGTTCGAGGAGCCCGGCTACCTCTCCGTTGCCCAGGAGGACTGGGAGCTTCCGGGTCTCGAAGAGGAGGCGGCGCTCGCCCGGGAGTACGGCGGATCGGCGGAGGTGCTCTCCGGGGAGGCGGTGCGGGCGATGGTGCATTCGCCGGTCTACCGCGGGGCGGTGTGGACCCGCGGGGGCTCGGCGCTCGTGCATCCGGGTCGGCTCGCCGACGGGCTGCGACGCGCGGCGGTGGCCGCCGGGGTGTCGGTACACGAGCATTCGCCGGTGCACGGGGTCGCGGCCGAGGGGAACGGGGTGCGGGTCGCGTGCGCGACGGGCACGGTGCGCGCCCGTCGGGTGCTGCTCGGCACGAGCGCCTATCCCCCGCTGCTTTCCGCGATGCGACGCTACCTCGCCCCGGTGTACGACTACGCGCTGATGACCGAGCCGCTGACCTCGGCGCAGCGAGCGCTGGTCGGCTGGGACGGGCGCCAGGGGATCGATGACGGCGGCAACCAGTTCCACTACTACCGGATGTCGGGCGACGGACGGATCCTGTTCGGCGGCTACGACGCCGTGTACCGCTACGGCGGTCCGGTGGACGACCGGTGGGACGTGGACGAGGCCACGTTCAGCCGGCTCTCCCAGCACTTCTTCACCGTGTTCCCGCAGCTGCGCGGCGAGCTGCGCTTCAGCCATCGCTGGGGCGGCGCCATCGACACCTGCAGCCGCTTCTCGGTGTGCTTCGGGTCGGCCCTGTCCGGGCGTGTGGTGTGGGCGGCGGGCTACACCGGCCTTGGGGTCGGCGCCACCCGCTGGGGCGCCGAGGTCGCGCTCGACCTGCTCGACCGCCGCGACACCGAGGCGACGCGGCTGCGCTTCGTGCGCTCCCGGCCGCTGCCGTTTCCACCCGAGCCGCTGCGCTCGGCGGTGATCGGCCTCACCCGCAACCGGTTGGCGGCCGCCGACCGGCGCGAGGGCCGGCGCGGGCTGTGGCTCGGGGCGCTCGACCGGCTGGGGC
>CAXTTD010000393.1:0-3678 GCA_964246945.1 uncultured Solirubrobacteraceae bacterium
CCGGTCCTGATGACGGCGTCGGAACTCCGCGATCGTGGAGTGATCCGGGATCTCCTGGGCGGTGATGACCTTGAACGCGACATCACCGCGGCAGCACCGCTCGATCTGCCGCGAGGACCGGATCCCCAGGCAATATGCGTAGAGCAACAAGCCGATCATCATCTGCGGGTCATACGCCGCCCGGCCCTGACCGTTAGCGCGATACGCCCCATAAAACCCGTCCAGGTCGATCTGATCGACCGCCCCGAGCACTGTCCACACGAGGTGATCGTCCTCCAACCAGTCCGTCAACGACGGCGGCAACAACATCACCTGACCGCGGTCACATCCTACGAAGTTCTGAGCCATTCACAGATGGTCTTAAACCGCTCGGACGACACCCCGTAAACCCGACAGCCTCCCGCCAACTCGGCACCCTCGTCAAAAGTGCTGCTTTCTACCGATCATCTGACGGCACCTGGCAGCCGAACCCGACCGACCCATGCGGTGAAGCGGCCTGGTGAGCGAGCTGGAGCAACTTCAGCGGCTACGCGCTTTGCGTAGGTAAGACCCCGCTTAGGAGCAACGCGCGCGGAGCCCTGCTATCGGCGAACTGCGAGAGCCCGGTGCCGGCCCGCGGGGCTGACAGTCGTCGCCCGAAGTCACCCGAAGCAGAAGTGTGAGCCGGGCCGAACGATCGACCAACACTTCTGCAATTTCGTGAAAGCGGGCCTGTTTTATCGCCGTTGGTCACCGCGTCGAGCTTGGCGCGGGCCGGGAAGGTTGCTTTCGTTGCCGGGTAGGCCGACTTGGGTTCGTGCCCTGGTAGGGGGTTTGAGGGCGTTTAGCTCCAGGCTGCCCGGACGGGCGATTCGGCCGGGGCGGTGAGTTGCGCCATTAGGCCGGCGAAGTCTTCGAGGTGCCAGGTGATGATGATCTGATTGTCGCGGACTTGGTGGATGTCCATGGTGCGCATCTCGATGCGCCGGCCGGTGGGCTCATGTCCCACGAAGGTGCCTTGGTGGGTGCCGCTGACGGTGTTACGGACGGCGATTCGGTCAGGTCCGACGATGAGGTCTTCGTGAGTGACGTTGTAATCGGGCATCGCCTGGCGAAAGGCTGCGATTTGTGCGGCCATCCCTGAGGATCCCTGCTCTTGACCGGGGGCAAGCGGGATGTCGACCCAGTCCTCAGCGAGTATCTCGCTGTAGATCGTGGTGTCGCCGGTGCGAAACGGTTCGTAGAAGGCGCGCACGAGCTCAACGATCCCGGCGTCTGAATGGGTGTGAGGGCCGAAAGGAGCAGACGCGTCGGGCCGAGGTGGTGGGTTCATGGGTGGATCCTTTCGGGAGTGGCGGCTAAGGCCGGGTGAGCATGTGATGGGCGAGCGTGAGTCGGGCTTCGACGTGGCTGGGGCGCAGGCGCCCGCCGGCTTGGAGGGTGGCCAGGCCGTGCAGGACCGCCCAGGCGACCTCGGCACGGGTTTCGTCGGCGCCCGGAAAGGCATCGTGGATCCCCGCGAAGGCGCGCAGCAACGGCTCGGGGGTGTCCTCGGTAGCGAAGGGCAGCTTTGAGGGGAGGGAGAACATGGCCTCATAGGTCCGGGGGTGGGCGGCGGCGAAGTGCAGGTAGGCGCGCATACGCGCCATCGACGCGATTTCCGCGGCTTCGAGCTCTGCCGCGAGATCACTGAAACCGGCCAGGGCCGCGGCGTCGATCAGCGCTTGGCGGCCGCCGGCAAACGCCGAATAGATCACTGGCTGGGTGACGCACAGCTCAGCAGCGAGACGTCGCATCGTCACCGCCGGCCAGCCCTCGGCCTCGGCGAGAATCCGGGCGACCTGGACGACTTGGTCGCGTCTGAGATCGAGATCGGGGGCGGGTCGTGGGGACATAACCCTCAGAATAGCACTGCTATATAACGTTGCTAGATAACAACCCGAAAGGATTTTCTGTGCACCTCACCGCTCTCATCGTCGCTCTCCTGGCCTCGGTCGCGATCATCGCCATCGGCGCCCGATTCCTCCTCGCACCCCGCACAGCGATGCTCGGCTACGGACTCCCACCCGACAACCTCCGCGGCCTGACCGAGATCAAAGGCGTACGCGACATCACCTCCGGAGCGGTCATGTTCGTGATCTGGGCCGCCGCCGGCCGCACCGCCCTCGGCTGGGCACTCGTCGCCGTCATCATCACCCCCGCCGCCGACGCCCTTATCGCGCGAACCAACGGCGGCAAGCTCGCCACCGCCCTGGGCATCCACGGCATCACCGCCGCGCTGCTGCTCGCCGCCGGACTCATTCTCGCCCTCGGGTAACCGGGCCCGCCACCACGCGCGCCCAACCGCAGCGCGCGACTTGCCGCCGCGCCAACCAACCTCGGTGCGAAAACGTTCCCTCGCACCCCGCGGCCGAGGCGCCTACCCTGCACAAGAGCCGCGGGCGCCGGCGGGTCGCACCTGCTTCGTCGCCGACCCGAGTCTGAGCGCTGCCGCTGCTGCTCTCGGCTCCGGTCGGCCCTTGGAGGAGCGGCCCGGTTAGAGCCTCCCGTTTTCGTGGAAACAGGACTCTGAGTGCGCAACCAGCGACATAGCCGGTAGTACGTGCTCGAGGGCGAGCGACCGGCCCAAGCCCCTTTGATCGAGGGTCGGTTGCGGTGGCACCCCAGGACCGTTTTTCGAGGCCGAGCAGGTCCAATTTCCTCTGCAGCCGTCATTCCGACGGGATCGGACGGTGCAAGTGGCGAGCGCGCTGGCGCTCGACCTCGGCGTCGCCGCCAGCGCGAGCAACTGGCGGACGATCACGACCCCTGCTTGAGCTAGCGCAGAGCCCGTGAGCGTCCCGCCACCGCCGCGTCAGCCGTTGGGCAGACCCGCCTTCGCGCGGGCGGCCTGGAAGGCCGCATCGTCGAGCGTCTGCACCTTCGCCGTCGGGTAATCGGCGCTCAGCCGCGCCGGCGAGGGCGTTCCGTCATCCGGGGTGACCGTCTGGTAATCGCGCCAGACGGTCGTCTGGACCGGGGCCGACGGCGGGGTCCAGACGAACTGCAGCGGCCGGTCGTGGACCGCCGGGTCGACCCACAATTCGTAAGTGTTCCCGTCGGTCTCGGTGCTGGTCACCTTGGTCGCGGGCCGGCCGTCGTTGGTCGTCGCGTTCGTGTCCGTGCTGAGCTTCGCTCCGGGGGCGTTCATCTCGTCGATCAGCGCCGAGTCACTCGCGGAGAGGCCAACCTGCAGCTCGGTCTGGGAGTCGCGGTAGATCGTGTTCGTTGCCGGGTCCCAGAACTCCCGCGCCCCGCCCTCCTGGCCATCGGCGGCCCGCGGGGTGCCGTCGGCCGCGGTGTATCGGATCGCCCAGTCCTGCGGCGTGTCGCCGTTCTCGGCGGTCTGCTCGGCAGTGCCGTTGCTATCGATGATCGTGTAGGCGAGCACCTGATCGCCCACGGCCTCCGGAGGCGTCGCGGCGTGGGCGAGGATCTGCCGGGCCTGCGCCTCGGCGATGGGGCCGCTATGCCCGTCGGAGGTGACGTTGACGACGGCGAACGCGGCGGCGGCCGCCGCGACGACAACGACGACAACTGAGTCAGCTGCTCCCTTCGGGGAGGCGCTGCGGGCGGAGCTAGGTTCGCCCGCAGCGGGTTGGCCGGCAGGGCAGCAGCCCGCGATCACGGGTGTGGCGGAGGACCCGCGAGTTTTTGGGG
>CAXTTD010000394.1:0-3659 GCA_964246945.1 uncultured Solirubrobacteraceae bacterium
CGCGCCGTCTAACCTCACCCCGCGGTCATGGCCACCCGCGCCGATATCCGCAACCTGGCGATCATCGCCCACGTCGATCACGGCAAGACGACGCTCGTCGACGCCCTGCTGTGGCAGTCGGGCGCGTTCCGCGAGAACCAATCGGTCAACGAGCGCGTGATGGACTCGATGGACCTCGAGCGCGAGAAGGGGATCACGATCCTCGCCAAGAACACGGCGGTGCGCTACGGCGAGGTGAAGCTCAACATCGTCGACACCCCCGGCCACGCGGACTTCGGCGGCGAGGTCGAGCGCGGGCTCACCATGGTCGACGGGGTGCTGTTGCTCGTCGACGCCTCCGAGGGCCCGTTGCCCCAGACCCGGTTCGTACTGCGCAAGACGCTCGAGGCGCGGCTGCCGGTGATCCTCGTCGTCAACAAGATCGATCGCCCCGACGCCCGGGTCAACGAGGTCATCGACGAGGTGTACGAGCTGTTCCTCGATCTCGACGCCGACGAGTCCCAGATCGAGTTCCCGATCGTCTACACCAACGCCAGGGCGGGCACCGCGACGCTCGACCTCGACACGCCCGGGACCGACCTGCAGCCTCTGCTCGACCTGCTCGTAGAGCACATCCCGGCGCCCCAGTACGAGCCCGACCACCCGCTGCAGGCCCACGTCACGAACCTCGACGCCTCTCCCTACGTCGGGCGCCTCGCGATCTGCCGGGTACGTCAGGGCACGATCCGGCGTGGTGAGACGGTCGGCTGGTCACGCCACGACGGGACCCTTGAGCGGGTGCGGGTGACCGAGCTCTACGTGACCGAATCGCTGGAGCGGGTCGACGCCGAGGAGGCCGCCGCCGGCGAGATCATCAACGTCGCCGGGATCCCCGAGATCACGATCGGCGACACCCTCACCGACGCCGCCGACCCCCGGCCGCTGCCGGTGATCTCGGTCGACGAGCCGTCGCTGTCGGTGACGATCGGGATCAACACCTCGCCGCTGGCCGGCAAGGAGGGCAGCTTCCTCACCGCCAGCCAGGTGCGAGCGCGCTTGGACCGCGAGCTGATCGGCAACGTGTCGCTGCGGATCACGCCGACCGAGCGACCCGACGTGTGGGATGTGCAGGGCCGCGGCGAGCTCGCGCTGGCGATCCTCGTGGAGCTGATGCGCCGCGAGGGGTTCGAGCTCACCGTCGGCAAGCCCCAGGTCGTCACCCGCGAGATCGACGGGGTCACCTGCGAGCCCGTGGAGCGGATGTCGGTCGACGCGCCCGACGAGTACGTGGGCGTCATCACCCAGATGATGGCGCTGCGCAAGGGGCGGATGGAGCAGATGATCAACCACGGCACCGGCTGGGTGCGGATGGAGTACCTGGTTCCCGCCCGCGGGCTGATCGGGTTCCGCACCGAGTTCCTCACCGAGACCCGCGGTACCGGCCTCGTGCACCACGTGTTCGACCGCTGGGAGCCGTGGCACGGCGAGCTGCGCACGCGGCCCTCGGGCTCGCTGGTCGCCGACCGAGAGGGCGCGGTGGCCGCGTTCGCGCTGTTCAGCCTCCAGGAGCGTGGCACCCTGTTCGTGGAGCCCGGCGACCCCGTCTACGAGGGGATGATCATCGGCGAGAACTCCCGCGCCGAGGACCTCGACGTCAACGCGGTGAAGGAGAAGCACCTCACCAACATGCGGATGTCGGTGTCCGACGAGCTCGTGCGCCTCGTGCCCAAGCGCGAGATGTCACTGGATCAGGCGCTCGAGTTCCTGCGGGCCGACGAGTGCGTCGAGGTGACCCCGCACGCGGTGCGGCTGCGCAAGGTCGCACTGGACAAGATCTCACGCGTCAAGCTGGCACGAGCCGCCGCGCGCGCCTGAGCCCCTTGGCGAGCACCGGCGTGCGCGAGGCCCGTCGAGCTGAAACGCCAACGCAGGGCATTGACCCGGAGACGCAGCCGTTATCGTGACGAAGCGCATGCCGTAGTGGCGCCGCGCTCCTGCAAAGGGCGCGCGAGGCGATTCAGAACCGAGAGAGAGGAACCCGATATGGACCTGCCCGACGACGTTCACGATCGGCGCCTCACCCGCCGGCAGCTGATGGAGCGCCTTGGCATGGTCGGCGCCGGCGCGTTCGTCAGCCAGGGGGCGCTGGCCTGGATGACCGGCCCCAGCTGGGCCTCGACGATCGAGCGGGCCACGCGGGCAAGGCCGGCCGGGTCCGATCTGGAGGCGGTCGAGCACATCGTGTTCCTGATGCTCGAGAACCGCTCCTACGACCACTACTTCGGCGCGTACCCGCGCGGGCGCGGCTTCGACGATCACGCCACGCATTCGCTCGGCGCGTTCGCCCAGGACTACCCGGGCGGATCGAATGTGGTCCCGCGGCACAAGCTCCTGCCGTTTCACCTCTCGAGCCATCACGGTCTGGAGTCGACCGATGACCTCACCCACGACTGGGGTCCCATGCACCAGAGCTGGAACCACGGCAAGATGGACGCCTGGGTGAAGGTCCACACCGAGAAGCAGTGGGAGGGGCCCAAGGGCGCCCTGACGATGGGCTACTACACGCGCGACCAGCTGCCCTTCCACTGGGCGCTCGCCGATCACTTCACGCTCGGCGACGCCTACCACGCGTCGATCCTCGGCCCCACCCACCCCAACCGGATCATGGCCAACACGGGTACGATCGATCCGGCGGGCAAGCATGGCGGTCCGGTGGTGGCCACCAGCGGCACTGACAACACGCTGTGGAACTGCACGTGGACGACGATGCAGGAGCTGCTGGAGGACAAGGGCGTCACGTGGAAGGTCTACTCACCGAGCAACGCCGGCGTCAGCGGCAAGTACGCGTCGCTGTCTCGGTACCTGACCTGGGACCCGAGCTTCTATGACCCGACGGTCACGAGCAACCTCGAGCTGACCGACAACATCCTGCCGTACTTCTCGGCGTTCCGGCAGCCGGGCACGCCGCTGTTCGAGAAGGCGTTCACACCGACGTTCCCCAACGACTTCGCGGCCGACGTGAAGGCCGGCACGTTCCCGAGCGTCTCCTGGATCATCCCGCCGCTCGGCTTTGACGAGCACCCGTCGTCCTCACCGATGAACGGCCAGTGGTTCGTCTCGATGGTCCTCGACGAGCTGACCTCCAACCCGAAGGTGTGGGAGAAGACGGCGCTGTTCATCATGTATGACGAGAACGACGGCTTGTTTGATCACGTGCCGCCGCCCACCGCTCCCGAGGGCACCGCCGGTGAGTATCTGACGACGAGCACCTTCCCGGCCGGCGAGCCCGACCCCGAGACGCTCGGCATCACCGGTCCCCTCGGACTCGGGGTGCGTGTCCCGCTGCTGGTGGTCTCCCCGTTCAGCCGGGGCGGCCACGTCGCCAGCGAGGTGTTCGATCACACCTCGCAGCTCAAGCTCGTCTCCGAGCGCTTCGGCGTGGCGGTCCCCAACGTGTCGTCCTGGCGGCGCAAGACCGTCGGCGATCTCAGCTCGACGCTGTTTCACTCATCGACCGACACCTCGGTGCCCAAGCTCCCCAGGACCTCAATCGTGTTCGCGTCCTCGGGTCCGGCCACTTACGCCAAGCAGTGGACCGAATCGGGTGGCTTCGGACCCAGCATCCCCACCAAGCAGCGAATGCCGAACCAGAGCGGCGGCTCCACGGCGGCCGGTGCCTT
>CAXTTD010000395.1:0-803 GCA_964246945.1 uncultured Solirubrobacteraceae bacterium
GCGACCTGGAGGCCAAGGAGCGGATGATCAACTCCAACCTCCGGCTGGTCGTCTCCCAGGCGCGGCGCTACCAGGGTCACGGCCTGCCCATGGAGGATCTCGTGCAGGAGGGCATGCTGGGCCTCATCCGCGCGGTCGAGAAGTTCGACTGGCGGCGAGGGTTCAAGTTCTCCACCTACGGAACCCTGTGGATCCGCCAGGCGCTGCAACGAGGTCTGCAAAATCACGGCCGGACGATCCGGCTGCCGGTGCACGTCGCTCAGCGTCAGACCAAGGTCCGCAAGGTCGAGTCCGAGCTGTCGACCAAGCTGGGGCGCGAGCCCACCGACGACGAGATCGCGGCCGAGGCCAAGATCGACGTCGAGGAGGTCGCCGAGCTACGGGAGCTGACCCGCGGGCTCACCTCCCTGGACCAGCCGGTCGGCGAGGACGGCGAGACTGCTTTCGGCGACCTGCTCGCCTCCGATCGGCCTGAGCCGACCGAGGAGGTCGAGGAGGCCGAGCGCCAGCAGCTCATCGGCGGTGCCGTCGCCGAGCTGCCCGAGGCCGAGCGCAACGTGATCCGGCTGCGCTTCGGGCTCGCCGGCGCCGAGCCGCTCAACCTGCGCCAGACCGGGATCGAGCTCGGCATCCCGCTGAGCAAGGCCCGGGAGCTCGAACAGCAGGGTCTGTCACGCCTGGCCAAGAGCTCGAGCCTCGAGGACCTGCGCCGCGCCGCGTAGACCTCGGGTCCTCACCGACTGACCGGACGCCCCGCGCCCCCCCCGGGCGCCCGCGGGGGGGGGGGGGGGGGCCGGGGCCCC
>CAXTTD010000395.1:813-2521 GCA_964246945.1 uncultured Solirubrobacteraceae bacterium
GCCCTGCGCCGCGCCGCTTAGCCCTCGGGGCCACACCTCCTGCCGGTCCGCGGGGGCCCCCCGTGGGGGGCGGGCGTTCGTCGTTCCGGGGCGATGAGCCCTGCGGCACCGAGGCTCGATCGCGAGTGCGGTACGCTCGCGTTCCATGAGCTCCCTCAGCGGCAAGGTGTGCGCGATCACCGGCGCCGGTTCGGGCATCGGCCGCGCGCTCGCCGTCGAGCTCGCCCGCCGCGGCGCGCGCGTGGCCATCTCCGACATCGACGGACCCGGCCTCGAGCAGACCGCCGCGCTGCTGCCCGGCGACCCTCACCGCGCGACGGTCGACGTGAGCGACCGAGCGGCGGTCGAGACCTGGGCGGCCGAGGTCGCCGGCCACCACGGCGCCGTGCACCAGATCTACAACAACGCCGGGATCTCCTCGGGCCACACCATCTCGGAGATCAGTTACCCCGAGCTCGAGCGCACGGTCGCGATCAACCTGTGGGGCGTCATCCACGGCACCAAGGCGTTCCTCCCTCACGTGATCGCCTCCGGCGACGGCCACGTGGTGAACGTCTCGAGCCTCAACGGGTACTTCGCCCAGCCCGAGCTCTCGGCCTACGTCACCACCAAGTTCGCGGTCCGCGGCTTCACCGAGACGCTGCGGGCGGAGATGATCGCGGCGGGCACTCAGGTGAAGGTGAGCGTCGTGCATCCCGGCGGGGTGCGGACCGAGATCGCGTCCAATGCGTTGCGCAGCGCGGAGAAGCTCGGCATGGCGGTGACCAACGGCGACCGGGCGCGGATCGCCCTTTACAACGAGCGGCTGCTCAGGATGGACCCGGCGCGCGCGGCGCAGATCATCGCTGACGGCGTGGCGAGGGGACGGCCGCGGATCCGGGTCGGCAACGACGCGGTCGCGATCGATCTGCTCAGCCGCCTCGCTCCCGGGCTCGCCCCGCGGGTCGCGGTGCGGTTCGACCGCCTGAGTGCCCGCGCCGCCGCGCGGCGCTGAGCCGACCGGTCACCGCGGGTCGCGCGACCGCGACCGCGACCGCGGCCTGGCGGGCGCGGGCGCTGGCTCACCCCCCACCGGCTCGTCACCGACCACATCGGGGCGGTCGAGGGTGGCGATCTCCTCGATGGCGAGCGTCGGGGGGCCGCCGGTCGCCGGGTCGTGGCGCAGGCGCGCGGAGTAGATCGAGGGCGCGCCCAGCCGGCGGGCAACGATCGTCGCCTCGGTGACCGCGAGCAGCGTGGGAGCCATCAGGGCGTCGAAATTGCGGGTGAGCTCGAGCACCAGCACCACGCCGGCGAGCGGGCCCTGCATCGCCGCCGCGAGGAACGCCCCGCCGCCGATCACCGCATAGCTGCCGAGATCCGCGCCCGGCCAGATGTGGTTCCACACCGTCCCGAGGATCCCGGCGAGGAGGATCCCGACGGTGAAGCTCGGGGTGAACAGACCCCCCGGCGAGCCCGAGCCGAGGCACGCCGCGGTGACCAGCGGCTTGAGGAACAGCAGCACCACCATCAGTCCGAGCGACAGCTGTCCGAGGGCGCCGAGCTGGACGATCCCCTTGCCGTTGCCGAGCAGCTGCGGATACTGCAGGGACAGCGCCGCGAGGACCATGAACGCCGCCGCGGGCGCGCGGGGTCGGGCCCCCCCGGGCGGGGGCCGGCGCCCCCCCGGCCCCCCCCCCCCCCCCCCCCCCCCGGCGGCGGCGGCGCG
>CAXTTD010000395.1:2531-3655 GCA_964246945.1 uncultured Solirubrobacteraceae bacterium
GCCGGCACCGCGCCGCGAGCACCTTCACCCCCGCCGGGGGGGCTCGTAAGCGCGCCCGACCGGTCGGTCGACGTCGCACCGCGGCGCGCACCACCCGCACCCAGCCCACGGCGGCGGCGCCGATGATCGGGCCGGCGAGCAGCGCCCACACCATCTGCTCGGGATGCAGCGCATAGTGCGGCAGCTGGTAGGAGGGACCGGTTCCGAGGAACGCCCAGGCGATCGAGGTGGCGATCACCGAGGTGAGCAGCGCGGGGAGCACCAGCGGTAGCGCGAGCGAGCCGAGCAGCACCTCGAGGGCGAACACCGCGCCGCCCAGGGGGACGTTGTACACAGCGGCAAAGCCGGCCCCCGCGCCCGAGGCGACGAGCAGCCGCCGCTGCCAGTTGGGGAGCCTCGCCCACTCCGAGAACTTGGTGGCCACCGCCGCGCCGAAGGTCTGGGGGGCGCCCTCGCGACCGAGCGAGCTGCCGAGGCCGACGGTGATGATCGACAGCACCGCGCGGCCGAGGCTGGGGAGGAAATCGAGCCGCGCGCCGCGCAGCCACAGGCCCTCGGAGACGTCGGTGCCCCCGCCATGGCTCGACAGGTGGCCGAGCACGGGCACCGCGAGCGCGGCGATCAGCGCCGCGACGCCGAGCGACGCGAAGCGACGCCAGCGCGGGGCGGCGGTGACCCCGTGAAGGAACGAACCGTGGTGGTAGCCGTAGCCGAGATGGGACGCGAGGTGCAGGAGCTCCATCAGCGCCGAGGCACCGAGGCCCGTGAGCACCCCGAGCGCCGCCACCATCGCCCAGAAGCGCATCGGGTAGCCGGCCACGATCCCGCGGCCGGTGACGTTGGGCTGCTCGGAATACCAGCGGCGTGCGTCCAACGGGTGCTCCCAGGTTGCGGTGGCGCCACAGCCTACGCCGCCCGCCGGGGAGGCTCGGCTACCCTTGCCCCGTGCCCGAACTGCGCTACCGCCGCGTCGTGGTGAAGCTGAGCGGTCGGGCCTTCGCCGGTGCCGCCGACTTTGGGCTCGACAACCACGCTCTCGGCTACGTCGCCGACCAGCTGATCGCCGCCCGCACGCTCGGCATCGAGGAGGCGGTGGTCGTCGGCGGCGGCAACTTCTTCCGCGG
>CAXTTD010000396.1:0-3652 GCA_964246945.1 uncultured Solirubrobacteraceae bacterium
GTGGTTGAGGGGGCGGTGGCAGTGGGGCCGGGTTCGCTGCGGGTGGGGCGGTTCATCGGGCGGTTGGGCGTTGTGACGATGCCGGCAATCGAACGCGGATCAGGGCTCGCGGATCGAGTGGTGCGCAGACATGTCGCCACGCTGAGATCAGCCGGGTGGTGTGAGCGGACGCCGGCGATGAGGGGCGAGGGGTCGCTGGTGTGGATGACCGCCGCTGGGCTGGACGGGGTCAAGCTGGTTCACCCACCCGCGGTCCGCGCCCGACGCCGTTCTCTGTCCAGACACAGCACGCCGTCCGGGTCGCCTGGGCGGCCGCGGAGATCGAGCACGCGGACTATCGATGGAACACGGCTCGCGAGCTGGCCCTCGCACCGGATCGATGGGGCGCGGAGGTCAGCAACGAACGCGGCGGGCGAAGCCGCCGATTGCCCGACCTGGTGTTCTGGCCGGCACCCGACGAGATACCGGTCGCGGTCATCGTCGTGCACGGACCACCGAAGCCGCGGCGCGAGCAGGCCACCCTGGAAGGCTGGCGGAACTCGCTCGCAGCCGGCCAATATGCGCAGGTTCGCTGCCTCGCCCATCCCAACGCCGCCCACCGGCTCGAGCAGCTGGCCGTCCGGATCGGCCTTGCCGCACCCCAGTTCACCGCTGGCGACCGGGTCGTGCTCCACGAGCCTGCCGTCGTCCCAAGCAACGTCGCCCAGATGGCGATCGCGGCGGAGCCAGTCGCCACCCTCGAACCCGAGCAACGTTCGGGACCGCCACCTTTCGCGCAGTGTTCAACATCCCAGAGCAAGCAGCGATGCGCGAGCCGGCTGCTGAACGCCAGGATCTGATCGACGAGTTGCTCAGCCACGAAGAGCCCGCTCGGTGGCGGCGCTGGCGACGCGGAGCGACTTGAGGTCGGCGCAGCACCCGTCCGATTGACGTTGCCCAGCACTCTCGCTCGTCCGCTGCGCTCCATACCCTCGGCGAGTGCCCACCCTCGAGGAGATCGTCCATCAGGCTGGTCGTGACGCGCTTGTGGACCAAGACAGCGTCGTCACCGGAATCCGCCAACGCACGGGTACGCTCCTCGCCGCCCACGCCCTGGTCGCCTCCTTCCTGGGCGCCACAACGGTCAAGGCCAAGGGGCTGCACGGCCTCAGCTGGGCGGCGCTCGTCGCCCTGGTCCTCGGCTTGATCTTCTCGGCCGTGCTGCTGTCCAACTGGAAACTTCGATTCGCGGTCGATGCGCCCGGACCTCTACGCCGAGCTGTACGACGAAGCTGCCATCGAGGCCGAGCAAGGCACCCTGGGCTGGTTGGTGTCCGCCGCCTACGGCTACCACAATCTTCGCCGCGCGAACGCCAGGCGGGTGAGGATCATGGGCGCCCTCCTCACCGTGCTCGGCGCCCTGATGGTGCTGCAAACCATCTTCTGGCTTGTGGCCCTCCGGTAGAATCGCCAGCGATGGCGCCCCGCCCTATCGCACCGGACCAGATCAAGACCCCGTCGATCAAGATCGGGATCCAAGAGGGCCGCGGCGGCTCGACTCCTCCGACGCCCCGGCCCACCGGCAACTAGCAGCGCGCTGCGCAGGCCCCGTCCGCGCCGAAGCATGGCGCGCGGGCAGGGATAGCCCGAGCGCCGTGCGTCCGTCGTCTGCGGCTGACCACGGGCGTTGATCATCGCGACCGCCGTCGCGGTTAGTGCGGTTGGGTTGGCGGTTGGATGTGTCCGTCGGCGAGGTGGATGGTGCGGTCACAGCGGCCGGCGGTGGTGGGGTCGTGGGTGGCGATCATGAGGGTGGTGTTGTGCTGGGCGCGCATCGCGAGCAGTGAGCCAGACCGACTTTCACGGAGCCGGATCCCCCCTCGACAAAACGAGGGAGGCGTGCCGCTTCGGCGAGCCCTCGGGCAAGAGCAGCAGCTAGGAACGTGACCCGGGTTGGCGACAGAGCGGGTGCGGTAGCCCGGCGCTCCTCGCGCGACTCTGGCGTCTGGGCCGGTTTGCCGGTTCGGGGGGCGCGGGGAGTAGTGGACGCGAGGAGCCGCCAGGCCGGCCGCACGCAGCTCCGGAGAGAATCAATTCGAAAAGGAGAAGATGTTGGACATCACGCAGCTCATTTTGGATGACCACCACGAACAGCGGCGGCTGTTCGCGATGCTTGAGCAAATCGATCCCGCCGACACCCAGACGTTGGGAGCGCTCTGGAAGCGTCTGGCTGTCTTTCTGGATCTCCACGCTGAGGCCGAGGAGCAATTGTTTTACCCGGCGTTGCTTCGCCTCGGTCAAGGCACAGAGGATGACGGCACGCCTGAGACCGAGACCGAGGACGCGATTGAGGACCACAATGACATCCGCGACGCCGTCGCCGCCGCTGCGGACCACGAGGTTGGAAGCGACGCGTGGTTCGACGCGGTCGCGGCAGCAAACAAGGCCAACGGGGATCACATGGCCGAGGAGGAACGCGAAGGGCTCACCGACTTCCGCCGGCACGCCTCCCTACAGATACGACATGACCTCGCCGTTTCGTTTATCGCGTTCGAAGCAGCGCACGTCACGGGGGTTGAACCGGTCGATAAAGATCCGCAGCAGTACATCGATGACAACAAGGGAGCCTGACCGCGGGGAGGGGCGATCGAGCAAGGCTTGATCATGAGTTCAGCACTATCCACCGTGATCCCATCGCCGTGTGCTGCCCCGGCGTCCGTAACATGCCGAGTCACAGAGTTGACGGGCAGGTCTCGACTCTGGGGCGATCCGCGGCAACCGCGAAGGCGGAGGCGGCCTGTCGACCCCGACTGCGTCTTCAAGAGACCCGCTTCACGAAAACGGGAGCGAGTTGTCCAACTGCCGCTTCACGAGGCGGCGAGGCGAAGCAGCGGTGAGAGGGGTCTGGTCGAGGATCGCGGGCACTGCGCCCCGGACTGGCCACGGCGACCGCACGATCGGGTCGCCCCGGCGCGTCGACGTCCACGCACACGACCCTCACGGCCGGTGCGCCGTGCCCCTGGAGAATTCGTGTCCGACGCCACGATCCTGCTCGACGCCGCCGGCCGGCGGCGCTCACCGGCGACACTCCCGGCTTCCTGGCCGGGCGCGCACCGCGTAACAAGGGAATGGAGTACCCGCCCGATCCGCCTCGGCCGGAGGAGATCGTGCGGGTCATGCGCCAGGCCGGCCACGACCGCCACGGACTGCGTATCCGGGCGCTGATCGCGGTGCTGTGGCGCGGTGGCCTGCGGATCTCCGAGGCGCTCGCGCTCAGCGAGACCGACATCGACCCCATCCGAGGGTCGGTCCTCGTGCGCCACGGCAAGGGAGATAAGCGCCGTGAGGCGGGCATGGACCCGTTCGGCTTCGCCCAACTCGCCGCCTGGCAGACCCATCGGGTGCTGCTGCCGCCCGGTCCGTTGTTCTGCGTCATCGACGGACAGACCCGTGGACGACGGTGGGCGGCGACCGCCGCCCGTGGCGAGCTGCGCGACCTGGCGGTCGCGGCAGGTGTCAGGCGCCGCTTCGCGCCGCACCAACTCCGCCACGCCCACGTCGTTGAGCTCGCCCGCGAAGGCGTCGCGGTCAACATCATCCAACGCCAGCTCGGACACACTGATCTGAGATGGACGCGCTTGTCAAGGGAAATGTTGGAGAAGTTGTTGTTGTT
>CAXTTD010000397.1:0-3640 GCA_964246945.1 uncultured Solirubrobacteraceae bacterium
CGGGCAGCCACTCGCCGGACGAGCGCCAGGCCGCGACCATCTGCCGGCCGCGGAACGCATCGAGCCACTCGGTGAGCCGGTCGCGGCCGAGGTTGGCGAGCGTCAGCCGCGCGCCGAGCGCCGACGCCAGTCGGTGGGCGCCGTCGGCGACCGCGTCGCCGACCTCCGGATCGGCTTCAGCAAGCAGGTCATTGGCGAGGACCAACTGGCGCGGTGGCGCCTGCGCGGGCGCGGCGCTGAGCATCACCAGCCCGGCGCGCTCCAACAGATCGCCGTCGACCGCCAGCGGCCCACACGTGTCAAACGACGGCGCCAAGGGCCAGATCCCGGTCATCGGCACCCGGCCGTGGCTGGGCCGCAGGCCGTAGACGCCGCAGTAAGACGCCGGCACCCGAATCGAGCCAGCGGTGTCGCTGCCGAGCGCGAGCGCGACCACGCCGGCGGCGACCGCGGCCGCCGATCCCGACGAGGACCCGCCCGGCACACGACCGGGCGCGGCCGGGTTACGCGGCGTGCCGTAGTGCGCGTTGGTCCCCGACAGACTGAACGCGAACTCATCGGTGTGGGCCTTGCCGACCACGCAGGCGCCGGCCTGCAACAGCCGCGCCACCGCCTCAGCGTGGCGCACGGCGGGCACCGCGGCCGCCAGGAAATCCGGGTTACCGGCGCCGGTTGGGACCCCGGCGACGTCGATGATGTCCTTGACGGCAACCTTCACACCGGCCAGCGCGCCCTCGCCGGAGCCAGCGGCCAGCATCCCGGGCCCAACGCGTAGCGGATCGATGAAACTCTCAGCGCTCGTCACGGTCCGTCCCCGGCCTCATCACGCGCTTGGCACACGGCACGCTCGAGCAACGGACCGAGTTCGGATGCCTTCCGTGGCTCGGCATTCTCGCCCGTCTCGCGTCCGGGGTCGCACGACCGCCGTGCCGCGATGGGCGAATCACAGGACGTGGGGGTGGTAGCGCTAGAATCAGAGCCTCAAGTTTGAGTATCCACTCAAATCGAGCAGTGTGAGCGTCACCGCAGTCGTTGCCTAGCCGCGCCTCCGCGTTTGCGCAGTGCACATATCCTCGGAGGGAAACATGGCGACAGGAACCGTCAAATGGTTCAGCGACGACAAGGGCTACGGGTTCATCACCCCAGATGACTCCGGCAAGGACCTGTTCGTACACCACAACGCGATTCAGGGCAGTGGCTACAAGTCGCTGGCTGAGGGCGCGAAGGTGAGTTATGACGCTGAGCAGGGCCCCAAGGGGCCGGCTGCGGCCAACGTTGAGAAGCTCTAGCGCGCATGGCCTCCAGTGGAAAGAAGAAGACCACGATGGCGAAGATCATGCGTGAAGCGAAGCTGCGTGAGCGCCGAGCGGCCAAGAAGGCACGTAAGGACGACAGAAAACGCAATGGGCCAGGCTCCGCTGACGCCGACGCCGTGACTGACAACACAACGGCCGAGAACGTCGACGAGCAGCCCGTCGACTCCGGAGTCGGCATCACCGACTGAGGTTCGGCGTCGCTCGCTCTTCCCGAGCCGTCGACTCGCCGCTCGCCGTAAAGCGGCAAGTCAGGAAACCGGCGGGCGCTACCTTCCGGTCGGGCGATGGGTGGTCCCACCATGAAACCCCGACCGCCCACCACCCGCGGGACCCGCGCTGCGGGCGCTGCCCCGGACCGGTGACGGCGTCCGTCGCAGGAGCAGGCGGAGCGCTGGGTCGTTGGCCCCCACCTCGGTTCGCGATGTGAGGGCCGTGGGGTTGACAGTCCGGAACACTGGGCCGCGCCCTGATTCCACCACGGCGACGACGATCTTGGACCTGCTGGGCGTATCGAAGACGATTCCGTCAACCGTCTCGCCACCGCCGGCGACCCTTACGAGTGCGTTTCGCTGGTGGGCCATCGTCAACGTCCAGCTTATGGGATACACCGACACTCGTTGTCGAGCCGCGTCGGCGAGGTCAGCTGGCGGCAGCGTGGTTGCGGGGGTCGCATCAGGTAGCTCTGGGCCGGCGTCCCTAAACGCTCGGTCCCGCCCTACCCGCGGCGGGCGTTGTAGACCGTGATCTCCCCGGCGGCGCTCGCGTCGCGGTAGCGAGCGAAGGTCGCCAGCGCCGCATCGCGCAGCACGCCGTCGCGTACCTCAATCCCGCGGCTAGCGAACTGCGCCGCCCAGTCCTCGCGCATCGGACCCTCGTCGAAGCCGGTCAGCTGCTCGAGCTCCGGGCCTGAGCCCGCCACGACCATCCGCCGCACGCCCGACCACAGGACCGCGCCATAGCACTGCACGCACGGACGCCAGTTGACGACCAGCTCGTGGTCGGGCATGCCCACGCCGCCGAGGTCCCAGCCGCCGACGGTGCGCTGCGCGAGCGCCAGCGCGGTGACCTCCGCATGAGCGCTGGAGACGCCGCTGGCCAGCACCACGTTGACGCCGACCGAGACGATCCGGCGGCTGCCCGAATCTGCCACCAGCGCGGCGAACGGGCCGCCGTTACCCTCGCGCCAGTTGCGCTCGGCAAGGGCGTGGACGACCCCCATGCGGTCCTCGACGTCTTCGATCACGGCAGGCACGTCCGCCAGCGCGTCCCCGATCCACGCCGGCAGCGCGATCGAATACTCACTGGTCGAGAGCCGCACAGTCCAAGTATGCGGTCGCTCGACCGGCGCCGGCGCGGCTCACTCGAGATTGTCGGCGATCTCGCTCGCTCGCGACCACTGCTCGGGGGGGACGACGAGATAGATGTCGCCCCGCCCGACGCGGTCGAGTGGATGATCGGCGACGCAGCAGGCGTCGACACCCATGGAGCGCAGATGATCGCGCCAGGCTACCGCGGTCTCCTGGTCCTCGAAGGTGCTCACCGACTCCCAGGTCTCGACTCGGGGGTCGCCGAAGAGCACCGCGGCCTCTCGGGCGACGCGTCCCTTCAGGAATCGGGGAATCGGCATGGCCCCAGCGTACGCGTCGTGCGGCACGGCGGGGCACCTTCGGAGCCTTATGATGGCGTGGTCATCGTCGGCAATACGGTCACGCAGCGACTGAGGCGCCCGTTCCGCGGGATGGCGTCGCAGCGGTTCGAGAGGAGATGCGATGCCGGGTCTGTCGGGTCGGTTCAACACGTTGATGAAGTCAAAGGTCTCGTCGGTGCTCGATCGTGCCGAGGATCCGGCACAGACGCTCGACTACAGCTACGAGAAGCAGCTCGAGCTGCTCCAGCAGGCCAAGAGCGGCATCGTGGAAGTCGTCACGTCGAAGAAGCGGGTGCAGCAGCAGGAGGAGGGCCTGCGCCAGCAGGTGGCGAAGCTGGACGGGCAGGCGCGTCAGGCCCTGGCGGCCGGCAACGAGGATCTCTCGCGCCAGGCGCTCACGCGCAAGCAGGCGATCCAGGATGAGCTGGGTTCGCTGGATCAGCAGATCGCCGACCTCGAGCACCAGCAGCAGCAGCTGACCGATGGTGAGACCAAGCTGCAGGCCAAGGTCGAGGCGTTCCGGACCCAGAAGGAGGTCGTCAAGGCGCAGTACTCGGCGGCTGACGCGCAGGTCCAGATCTCCGAGGCGGCCACCGGTGTCGGTGAACAGATGGCCGATGTGGGCTTGGCGGTGCAGCGGGCGATGGACAAGACCGAGAACATGAAGGCGCGCGCG
>CAXTTD010000398.1:0-3637 GCA_964246945.1 uncultured Solirubrobacteraceae bacterium
CTCGGCGCCGGGACCCCGGTGGGCGGGGGCACCACGACCACCACCGGCACGACCACCACCCCAACCACCGGCGCCGAGCTCACCATCCGCGGCGCCGGCGACGGCCACGGCATCGGCATGAGCCAGTACGGCGCCGAGGGCTACGCCCTGCACGGCGCGAGCGATGCCGCGATCCTCGGCCACTACTACACGGGCACCGCGCTCGGACACGTGAACCCGGCGACCAGCGTCCGCGTGCTCATCGCCGACGGTGCCCGCGCCTCGTTCAGCGGCGCGAGTCGGGCCGGTTCGCTGCGCCTCTCCCCGGCCCAGACCTACACGGTGAGTGCCACTCCCACCGGCCTCGCGGTGACGGATCAGACCACCGGCCGCCCGGTCCCCGCAGGCCCCGGTGGTGAGATCGCGGGACTCACCCCGAGTCTCGTCGTGAGCGGACCGGGCGTGCTGTCGAGCGCCGGCCATGCCTATCACGGCACCCTGCAGCTGAGCCTCGACGGCAGCGATGGCGTGCGGACGGTGAACGCCGTCGGCCTCGACGACTACGTGCGGGGCGTGGTCGCCGCCGAGATGCCCTCGAGCTGGGCCCCAGCGGCGCTCGAGGCCCAGGCGATCGCCGCTCGCACGTACGCGATCACCACCACCGTCGACGGGGACGGCTTCTCGCTCTACGACGACACTCGCTCCCAGATGTACGGCGGCGCGTCAGCGCAGACGGCGCCGACCGACGCCGCCGTGGCCGCCACGGCGGGCCAGATCGTCACCTACGGCGGCCGTCCCGCGGTCACCTACTTCTTCGCGAGCTCCGGTGGTCATACCGAGTCGATCCAGAACGTGTGGTCGGGCAGCGCCCCGGCGCCGTGGCGCGGCGGCGGCCCCGACCCCTACGACGGCGCCGCCGACAACCCCTACGAGCACTGGCACCGGGCGCTCAGCCTCGCCGCGGCCACGGCCAAGCTCGGCTCGCTCGTGGACGGCAGGCTGCGCCGCATCCTCGTCACCCGCACCGGGACCTCGCCGCGGGTGATCTCCGCGCGCGTGGTCGGCAGCCGCGGAGCCACCACGGTGACCGGCGCCCAGCTGCAGATGGCGTTCGGCCTGCCCTCGACCTGGATGAGCTTCTCCGTCGGCTGAGCGACGCGGTTCAATACGCGCGTGCCCGGCCCCGCTCCGCTGCTCGCCATCGACGGCCCGTTCGTCCTCTACCGCTCGTTCTTCGCGCTTCCGGACTCGATCACCGATCCCGACGGTCATGCGGTGAATGCCCTGCTCGGTGCCGCCAACCTCGTGCTGCGGATCGCGGCCGAGGTTCACCCCCGGGCGATCGCGGTGTGCTGGGGCGCGGAGGCGGCGCGCTACCGCACCGAGCTGTATCCCGACTACCACGCCGCCCGGCCGCCGGTACCCGAGCCGCTGCAGCGGCAGTTCGACCGGGCGCCCGGGCTGCTGGGGGCCTTCGGCTGGACGAACCTCTCCTCCGACGAGCTCGAGGCCGATGACCTGCTCGGCGCCCTCGCCCTCGCCGAGTCGGCCCAGGGCGGCCGCGCGCTCATCATGACCGGTGACCGTGACCTATACCAGTGCGCGAGCGACACGGTGAGCGTCGTCTACCTCGCGCAGGGCAAGCGGGGCTTCGACACCGTCGACCCCGCCGAGGTGCGCCGCCGCTACGGCGTCGCGCCGGAGCTCGTGCCCGACTTCATCGCCCTGCGCGGGGATCCGTCTGACGGACTACCCGGCGCGCCGGGCATCGGCGCCAAGACGGCCGCCGCGCTGCTCGAACGTCACGGCTCGCTCGAAGGGGCGCTCGCCCATGCCGACGCAGAGCGCCCGCGGGTCGCCGCCTCGCTCACCGAGCACACGGCCGAGCTGCGCGCCTTCCGGGAGATCGCGACGCTGCGCGCGACCGAGGTCGAGCTGCCCAGCGATTGGGAGACCGACCTCGACGCCGGCGCGCGCGCCGCGCGGGACTACGGCATGAACGGGTTGGCCGAGCGCCTCGAGCGAGCGGGCGCGCTCGACGCGCTCTGAGCCGCGCCGCGCGCCGGCAGGCGGGCGCCGGGTTGGGCCCGCAGCAGCCGATAACGCTTCACCGGTGTCCTCGCCGGGTCCGCGCGTCCGGCACGCAGCTGGACCCGGGGGGAGAGGGGGGTGCGATCCATGTCCGGCATGGTCGCGGGTCGTCGGGAACCGCGCATTGTCCAAGTGTCTAACATCACAAGCGCGCGATGTGGTGAGTGGCGGGTCGATGCTCGAATCATGGAGATTTCAGGGCGTGAACTTGACGGTGATGACGTCTCCGTCGGCCACCGCGTAGTCGCGGCCCTCGAGGCGCAACGCGCCCCGGTCCCGGGCCCCCGCGTAGCCGCCGGCGTCGACGAGCGCGTCCCAGCCGACGACCTCGGCGCGCACGAACCCCTTCTGGATGTCGGAGTGAATCTGCCCGGCGGCGTGCCACACCGAGAGTCCCCGGCGCAGGTGCCAGGTCTGGGCGGGCTTGGCCTCCCCAGCGGTGAAGAAGGCGACGAGGTCGAGCAGCGCGAACGCGCCGCGCACGACCGTGGCGAGCCCGGACTCGGCGAGGCCGAGGTCCTCCCGCATCGCCGCGGCGTCCTCCGCGGAGAGCTCTGAGAGCTCGGCCTCGAGCCGGGCGGAGACCGCGACCGCCTGGGCACCCACCGAGGCCGCGTACTCCGCGATCGCGGCGGGCAGCTCGTCGGAGCCTTCGTCGACGTTGGCGACGAACAGGACCGGCTTGGCGGTGAGCGGGGAGAGCAGCGCCAGGGCGTCGGTCGCCTCCTCGGGGACCGGGACGGTCCGCGCCGGCCGGCCCGCCTGCAGCGCCTCGATCACCTGCCGCAGCCACTTCTCCTCGGCGATCGCGTGCCGGTCGCCGCCGCGGGCGATGCGCACCACCCGCTCCAGGCGACGCTCGGCCTGCTCGAGGTCGGCGAACACGAGCTCGGTCTCGATGGTGTCGATGTCATGCAGCGGATCGACCCGCCCCTCGGGGTGCACGACGCCCTCGTCGGTGTGAGCGCGGACCACGTGGACAATCGCATCGGTCTCGCGGATATTGGCCAGGAACTGGTTGCCGAGGCCCTCGCCCCGATGTGCACCCGCGACGAGGCCCGCGATGTCGTGGAAGGCGATCGTGTCCCACACGATCTTCGAGGCCCGTACGGTCTCCGAGACCCGCTCCATGCGCGCGTCGGTGACCGGGACGATCGCGATGTTGGGCTCGATCGTGGTGAACGGGTAGTTGGCCGCTTCGGCGGCGACGCCGGTGAGCGCGGTGAACAGCGAGGACTTGCCGGCGTTCGGCATCCCGACGATGCCGACCTTCATCGCCACGTCGCGTCTCCACGGGGACCGGCGAGCGCGGTGCCGAGCGCCACGCCGGCGAGGACGTCGGAGGGGTGGTGCACGCCGAGATACACGCGGCTGGCGGCGAGGGCGGTGGCAAGCGCGTAGAGCGGCGGCGCCGGGGCGAGCCGGCCGTAGCGGCGGGCGGCGGTGAAGCCGGTGGTCGCGTGCGCGCTCGGGAAGCCGAGGCCGGTCGGGGTGGCGGTGAGCGCGGGCAGGCCGGGCAGCTGTGGCCGGGGACGGCGGATGACGAGCTTCACCGCCGTGTTCACTC
>CAXTTD010000399.1:0-2854 GCA_964246945.1 uncultured Solirubrobacteraceae bacterium
CGCACTGCTCGGCGACCTCGGCCTCGCGCATCGAGAGCGTGAGGAAGCTCGCCGAGCGCGCGAACGGGAACACGAACGCCCCGTGCCCGGTGACCACCCGGAACGGGGTTCCGTCCTTCTTCCCCTTACCGCCGGCGATGAGCATCGCCTCATCGGGATCCGGTACGCGATAGCCGAGCATGGGCACCACTTCCTCTGGTCAGGTCAGTTCGGAGAGATCTTCCGTGGAACTGAATTGCATCACATCGACTGAGCGATTCCCACGTGAGTTCCAGACGAGCACCTCGGACCCGCGCGGCAGCGGTTCCTCGGACCACGCGAGGTACGCCTCGGTGCCGCCGCCGAGCCGCAGCACGACCTCGCCTGGGCCGGCGCTCCCGCGGGTGGCGACGCTGATCGTGCCGGTCGCGCCGACCGCCGTCTGATCCGTGCTCACCGGCGGATTGTCCCACCGGAGGCCGTTACATCAGCCGGCCGGGGTCGGGCCATACGCCGGCGACCCGCTCGCGCGGGCCGACGCCGGGCGATGCCAGATCCCGCGGGCGATGGGATCGGGACACTAGGCGGCCGGGATGGCGTCGCACAGCGTGGCGAGCACCCCGTCGAGCGGTGGGTGGCCCGCGAGCTCGGCGGCCAGCCGCCGCGCGCCCGCGCGCAGACCGGGGTCGTGCAGCGCGGCTGACACCGCCGCGCGCAGAGCCGGGGCGTCGCCCGGATCGAGACCACCGACGCCTCCGGTGGCCGCCCGCGCGGAGACGAACACCGCGCCGGCGCCGGCCCGCCGGAGCAGCAGCGCGTTCGCCATCTGATCGGCGAACAGCGGACACGCGAGCACCGGAACCCCCGCGGCGAGCGCCCCGAACGCCGTTCCCGATCCGCCATGGCAGACGACAAGTGTGGCCTCCGCGAGGACGTCCGCCTGCGGGACCCAGGGCTCGGCGTGCACGTTCCCGGGCACGTGACCGAGCTGGGCCGCGTCGAACCGGCGCCCGACGGTGAGCAGCACCCGCACGGGCAGGCCGCCGAGCGCGGCGAGCGCACCGCGGTATACCGCGCACGCCTCGGGGAGACCGCCGAGCACGCTGCCGAAGGTGAGGTACACGAGCGGGGTGTCGCGCTGCGCCGGCCACCAGTCGGGCAGCGGTGCGGGCGAGCGACCGGGGTCGCGGTAGCGACGGGTGTCGGGCCACGGCGAGGGATCGAGCGAGCTCGGGAACGCGGTGAGGAAGGGCGCGGCGGCGATCGCGGCGGCGACCCCGGGGCAGCGAACCTCGAGTGTCGGCGAGACGGCGGCGAGCACCCGGGAATCGATCGCGGACTGGGAGATCGCCACCTGGGCCTGAGGGATCCCGGCCGCGTGGGCGGCCATCGCGGTCGCGTATTCGCACGGCTCGCGGACGACGAGCTGCGGCCGGGCGGCGGCGAGGAGCGCCCGGGCAGCGGGGAGCATCGCGTCGGTCGCGTGGGCGGCGAACAGCTCGCGGTCGACGAGACCGACGACCGCCTCGGGAGGCCCGCGACGCACTCGGTCCCATACCGCGTCGATCACCGCGTGGGGCGGCTCACCGCCGACGCAGATCTCCGTCTCTCCCGTGGCGCCCGCCCGGGCCACCGTCGCGAGGGCAGGCGGGACGAGTACCACCGGTGCGTGCCCGAGGCGCCTCAGCGCACCGGCGACGGCGAGCACCGGAGTGAGGTGCCCGGCTCCGCCGATCGAGCAGCCCAGCGCGACGCGCACCCTGCGATGGATACCGCATACCCGGCCGGGGGGCGCAGCCGCGGCCGCGACTGGGTGCGGGCCATCCGAGGGTCCGTGAGAACCCTGAGACGCCCAGCAACTCAGCGCCAGCGCAAGCTCAAGCGCTCAGGCTCACGCGACCGGCTCGGGCTCCGGCTTCGGCTCGAGCTCGGGCTCGCGGGTCGGGTCGACCGTCGCGGCCGCGTCCGCGTCGGGCGCGGACATCCGCGCCTCGTAGGCGGCGCGGGCGGCATGGTCGGGGTTGGCGAGCACGTCGTCAGCCTTGAACAGGCGGTTGACCACGTCCATCACTCGCGGGGGCAGCACCGCGCCCGAGACGGCGACGAACGCCATCGAACGGGGAACGTAGACATTGACCCGTCCGGTCTGCAGCGCCTCCACGATCGCCGCCGCGACGTCCTCGGGCTCGGCGAAGCCGAAGCCGCGGGTCTGGGGCAGGCCGGACCCCAGCTCGGTCTTGACAACGGTCGGCATCACCATCGAGACGTCGACGCCGCTGCGGCGGACCTCGGCGCGGATCGTCTTGGTGAGGCCGACGACCGCGTGCTTGGTCGCGCAGTACGTCGCGCCTCCCGGATAGCGGCCGCGACCCGCCATCGAGGCGATGTTGACCAGATGGCCGCGCCCGCGGGGCAGGAAGCGCTCGAGCGCGAGCTTGGAGCCAATGATGACGCCGTGCAGGTTGATGTCGACGAGCCGCTCCGCGGTCGCGTCGGCCTCGGCGACGAACGGGCCGAGCGGCATGATGCCGGCGTTGTTGACGAGCACGTCGAGCGGGCCGAGCTCCCGCTCGACGGCGTCGAGGAACTCGGTGAAGCTCGCACGGTCGGTGACGTCGAGCGGCAGTCCGATCACCCGTCCGGACGGCGTGGGCGTCCCGGCACCGAGCTCCCCGGCGGTCGCGCCGGCGCGCCCCCCCAAGCCCTCGCCCCTCGCGACCCCGGCCCCCGGGGGGGGTGGCGCGGGGGCCCCGGGGGGCCCCCCCCCCCGCGCGGGGGGGGGGGCCGCCGCCCCGCCCCCCCGTTACCACGCCGACGAACGCGCCGGGGAGACCTATCGCGGCGGGGGCGACATCGACTGGCTACTGTTCTGGCC
>CAXTTD010000399.1:2864-3577 GCA_964246945.1 uncultured Solirubrobacteraceae bacterium
CCCGCGCGCCCGGGCGGGCGCCCCGGCGCGCCCCGCCTCGCCGGCGCCGATCGCGACCCGGGCCCCCTGGGTGATGAGCGCGGCGGCGGTCGCGCGGCCGATGCCGCGACCGCCTCCGGTGATGGCGACGACCCTGCCCGCCAGTGAACGCTGAGCTTTGGCCATGACAGTCCTCCTCTGACGGTTGCGAACGTGCGGTACCGAAGTGTACCGGCGGACCGCGGCCCGACTGTCGACGCGGGTATCGTGGCGCGTGATGGCGTCCTTCCGCTTCGAGGGCCAGCGGCTCGCATACTCGCTCCATGGCCGCGGACCGCACACCACGGTGATCCTGCCCGGCCTGCTGCTCTCCCAGAAGATGCAGCTGCCGCTCGCCCGCGCCCTGGCCCGGGAGAGCAATCGCGTGATCACCTTCGACCCGCTCGGGCACGGCCGCTCGACCCGCCCGCTCGAGCCGTGGCGATACTCGATGGGCGCGTTCGCCGAGCAGACGCGGGCGCTGCTCGATCACCTCGAGCTCGAGCGCGCGATCGTCGGCGGCACCTCGCTGGGCGCGAACATCACTCTCGAGCTCGCCGTCCGCGCGCCGGAGCGGCTCGCCGGGATGGTCGTCGAGATGCCGGTGCTCGACAACGCGGTCGCCGCCTGCGGGGCCGCCTTCACCCCGCTGCTGCTCGCGCTGAAGTTCGGGACGCCGGCGATGCGGGCGGCGG
>CAXTTD010000400.1:0-2564 GCA_964246945.1 uncultured Solirubrobacteraceae bacterium
CGCCGAGCCGCGCGATGCCGCTCATCCCCACCCCACCGATCCCCACGAAGTGCAGCCGCCGCCCCGTCCAGGGCGTCGAGGACACGCGCGCGCCGGTCACGGCCGGTGAGGCTACCGACGGTCCCGCCGGATCGGATGCGCCATCATCGGCGTCAGTCGTCCATGCGTCCGTCTGGACGAAGAGCGCCGTGAAGTTCGCCCCCGGCAGCCGATCTGAAGGGTGTGCGTCCGTCTCGTTTTCTTGTGCGTTGCTCCAGCTTGCTCATCGCGACCCTCTGCGTCGGCGCGTTATTGCCTACGCTGAGCGCCTGCTCGGCGTCCGTCCGGTCGCCCGTCGCCCACACCGCGGAGGCCCAGGAGTGCGCGGAGAACTACCCGGCGACGCGCGACGCCAGCAACCCGCTGGATCTCCCGCAGGCTCCGGGCGCCAATCCACTCACCGGCGCACACTTCTACGTTCCGGGTCCGGCGAAGGGCGCGGCGGCAAGCACGATCGCGACGCTGCTCGGCCTCAACCCCGAGAAGCTGAGCGTCTCGGAGTCATGGGCGAGCTTCGAGCGCCGGCTGGAGTCCGGCCCGGAGCACAACAAGCTCGTCGCCGATCCCGCGCTCGCTCGCAAGGTCACCGCGCTGTCGCTGATCGCCTCAGAACCCGAGGTCCAGCGGATCTACAGCGGCTCCTGGGGCGGGACCCCCGAGGGAATCTTCAAGCAGACGCAGAAGACCTTCTGCCAGAACATGTCCGCTGACCCGGGCACGGTGCCGATCATCAACACCTACTTCCTGCACCCCACGCTTGGCGGCTGCCCGACGCCGGCCGCGGTGCGTGACTACATGCCGCTGTTCAAGGCGCGGGTCAACGCGATGACCGCCGGCGTCGGACGACGGCCCGCCGTCTTCCTGCTCGAGCTCGACGCGATCGGCTCATCCGCCTGCGTTGAGAAGATGGGTTCGATGCCCGAATGGGAGGCGGCACTGCGCTACGAGATGGACGCTGTGCAGGCCCTCCCGCACACCGTCGTCTACCTCGAGGGCGGCTACTCGGACGCGAACACCGTCGCCTACACCTCGCGGATCCTTAGCGCGATCGGCATCCAGAAGGTGCGCGGCTTCTACGTCAACGGCACCCACGAGATGTGGACGAGCACCGAGGACGCGTACGCGACGGCGATCGCCAAGCGCACCGGCGGTGCCCACTTCATCGTCAACACCGCCGACAACGGCCGCGGCCCGCTGCTCAACCAGCACCCGAGCACCGAAGGCGTCGAGGATCTCTGCAACCCACCCGACCGTGGCCTGGGGATCCGGGACACAACCGACACCGGGCTGAAGTACGGGGACGCGTACATGTGGACCCACCCCCCCGGCAACAGCTCGGGCTGCGGTGGCGGGCCTCCCGGCGGCGTGTTCTGGCCCGCGCGGGCCGAGAGCGAGGCGGCGCACGCCAACGATCAGCTCGGCCCCGGGTTCTCGAGCCAGCCCTACTTTCCCAATCTGAGCTTCTGAGCGCCCGCAGCGAGGGCGCGCGACAAGGCCTGACCCCATCCGGACACGTGCGGTACGGTGGGCGCGGTGAGCGTCGTCCGTCGCCTCATCGACGCCAACGTGTCCGCGTCCCGGGGGCTGGCGCGTCGTCTGCGCCTGCCGAGCGACAAGACGCTGTGGCAGAAGTTCGAGCGCGAGGTGCAGGACGACATTCGCGCCCTGCCGGACGGGTCGGTCGTCGTCGACATCGGCGGCGGACGCCGGTGCGTCTACCACCATGCGCTGCGCCCGGAGATCACCCTGATCGCCACGGACGTCTCCGCCGAGGAGCTCGCGCTCAACGTCCATGCCTCGCAGACGGTGGTCGCGGACGTGTCGGATCGCCTGCCGCTCCCGGGTGGATCCGCCGACCTCGTCGTCTCCCGCGCCGTGCTCGAGCACGTCCCCGATGTACGCGCGGCGGCTCGCAACGTGGCTGGCGTGCTCAAGCCGGGAGCCCGGACGATCCACCTGCTGCCCGGTCGCTTCAGCCTGTTCGGCATGGCGGCGCGACTGCTGCCGTTCACGCCGCTGCTCGCCATCCTGCACTGGGTCGACCCGACGACGGTCGACCAGGTCGAGTTCGACGTCCACTACGACCAAGGCACTCCTGACCGGCTGCGACGGGCATTCGAAGCGGCGGGCTTCCACGACGTCCAGGTCGAGGTGACGTGGGCACAGCCGGAGTATTTCGAGCCGGTGTTTCCGTTGTTTCTCATCTACTCGCTGTATGAGGCCGCGATCCGCACCCTGCGCTTGAGACCGCTCGCCGCCTACATGGTGATCCACGCGACGCGCTGATCGGCCGTCTCAGGCGAGCCCCGAGAAGTACCGGCGACCGTTCTCGAGCCTCGTCGGCATATCGATGTCGTAGACGGCTGGGTGAGCTGATAGGCCGCGCCCGAGCAACTCGTGGCTTGCGTGAGACTTGAGCCTCCAGCGGCCCGGCGTCCTCGCCCTCGACAAACGTCTCGATTCGCTCGGCGAGATGGAAGGCGTTGACGACGACGAGATTCGCTCCTCAGCAAGGTATCCGAGAT
>CAXTTD010000400.1:2574-3055 GCA_964246945.1 uncultured Solirubrobacteraceae bacterium
TCTCCGTAGAGCACGAGGAACGGGTCATCCCCGAGCGACTCCAGCGCATAGCGTACGCCGCCCGCGGTCCCGAGCAGCTCGGGCTCGCGCGAGACTCGGACCTCCAGCGGTCCGGCATACTCGCTCTCGACGAACGTCTCGACTCGCTCGGCGAGATGGAAGGCGTTGACCACGACGAGACTCGCTCCTTCCCCGGCCAGATATCCGAGCTGGCGCTCCAGCAGCGGCCGCCCCCCGATATCGACGAGTATTTTAGGGGTCGCGAGGCTCAGCGCACCGAGGCGGGTGCCCCGGCCCGCGCCCAGGATCATCACGTTCATCGAAAGGACCTCGTAGATGGCTGAGACGGCGATAGTAACCGGCGGCGCCGGGTTCATCGGTTCGCACGTTGTCGACGCCCTGCTTGGGCAGGACCGGTCGGTGACAGTCGTCGACGACCTCTCCTCTGGTGACCGCGCCCGGGTCAATCCCGAGGCCGAGT
>CAXTTD010000400.1:3065-3576 GCA_964246945.1 uncultured Solirubrobacteraceae bacterium
TCCACCGGCGGCGCGCTGTACGGCAACGAGGCGCCGATCCCGACTCCGGAGGATCGGCTACCTGCGCCGCTGGCCCCATACGGTGCGAGCAAATGGGCCGGTGAAGCGTACCTGCAGACCTGGGCGCACGCCACCGGGATCCCGAATGCCGTATGCCGTCTGGGCAACGTCTACGGCCCGCGGCAGAGCCCCCACGGCGAGGCCGGGGTGGTGTCGATCTTCTCGCACAGGCTATGGAGCGGAGAGCGTCCGCGGCTGTTCGGCCACGGCAAGCCGACACGCGACTACATCCACGTCGACGATGTCGTCGCGGCGATGCTCGCCGCATCGGGGACTCAGGGCGTGTTCAACGTCGCCACGGGACGGGAGACGGACGTTCTCTCGCTGCTGAACCTCCTGCAGGAAGCGGCCGGCACGGAGCTGGAGCCCGAGCTCGCCGCGCTGCGCCCGGGCGCGCTCGAACGCAGCTGCCTGGACCCCTCCCCTGCGGAGCGCGAGCTGGGCTGGGCGG
>CAXTTD010000401.1:0-1579 GCA_964246945.1 uncultured Solirubrobacteraceae bacterium
CCCCCCAACTGTCCGTACTCCTCGCCGAGGATCGCGTCCCCGGGGCGCTCCGCGGCGATATGCTCGCGGAGCGTGCGCTCGACCGCGGTGTCGGCCTCGGAGACCGGGCTCATGTCCGGTTTGGTCTCCACCACGAGGTCGGCGGCGCGGAAGCGGGCCATGGTGATCGCGTCGGCGAGATCGGCGAGCTGGAGGGCAAACGCGAGGTCGGCGTGCGGAGCGAGCGCGCCCGGCGTCTCCCCCTCTCCCTCGCCGGACGGACGCTCCATATCGTGAGTATGACCGCGGCGGCGGACCCTCGACCGTGATCGGAGACGTTGAGGCGATGGCGTTCGCGCGCCCGCCTGCCCTCGCTCAGGTGGTCTCGACCCTCACTGATAGCACTTGTGCTACGGTCAGTCTGTGAGCACCGTGGGGTTGCGCGAACTGCGTCAAAATGCCTCCGAGCTGGTGCGGCGCGCACAGGCCGGCGAGGAAGTCACCATCACGGTCGCCGGTCGACCCAGCGCGCGGCTCGTGCCCACCGCTCCGCGAGCCTGGCGGCGCTGGGACGAGGTCGTCGAGCTCTTCGTCGGGCCAGCTGATCCCGACTGGGAGGACGATCGCGAGCGCATCGACCACGCGTTGCGAGACCCGTGGCTCACGCCATGAAGGCCGTGCTGGACACCAGCGTGGTCCTCGCCACCGACGTGGCCCCGCTGCCGGACGAGCTGGCGATCAGCGCCGCCACGCTCGCCGAGCTGCACTTCGGCGTCCTCGTCGCCCGCGAACCCGCGACCCGTGCCGAACGCTTGCGTCGGCTCGCGCTGCTGCAGCGTCAATTCGACGCGCTGCCCGTCGATGCCACCGTCGCGGCCAGCTACGGCACACTGGCCGCCGCCGTGGCCGCGGCTGGCCGCCAGCCCCGCGCTCGGGCGATCGACCTCCTGATCGCGGCCACGGCGCACGCCCACGGCGCACGCCTCTACACCCGCAACGCCCGCGACCTCACCGGCGCCGAGGAGCTGCTCGACATCGCGGTGGTGTGAGGAGGTCCGCTCCGAGACGGGCACGAGCGTGATCCGGATGCGGGGCGCTGAGCCTCCAGCGCTCATCGGCGGGCGAGGATCATCGGGCGGATGCGGCGGCGCGTCGATAGGGTCCGTGCGGTGAGCGCGGAGCTCCAGGACGAGGCCGTCGAGCTGCTCCAGCGGCTGGTCCGGTGGAACACGGTGAACCCGCCGGGCAACGAGCGGCCCGCGATCGAGCATCTCGAGCGGCTGTGCGACGACGCCGGCTTCCGTTGCGAGCGGCTCGCCGAGGACCCCGAGCGCCCGAACCTGGTGGCCACGATCGGCGACCCCGACGATGGGGGGCCGGTACTGTGCCTGCTCGGCCACGTCGACACCGTGCTCGCCGACCCCGACGCGTGGAGCCATGATCCGTGGTCGGGCGAGCTCGCCGACGGATACGTGTGGGGCCGGGGCACGATCGACATGAAGGACCGGTCGCCGCCGAGGCGACCGCCGGCGTCGCCCGCCCCCGCGCGGGGGGGCGGCCCGCCCGGGGGGCCCCGCGCCGGGGGTTACTCGCCGCCGCG
>CAXTTD010000401.1:1589-3563 GCA_964246945.1 uncultured Solirubrobacteraceae bacterium
CCACTAGCGGTGGGGGGGCGTGCGCGCCGACGTATCGGTGGGGGGCCGGGGCGCGATCCACATGAAGCCCCAGGCCGCCGCCGCGCCGACCGCCGGCGTCGCCCTCGCCCGCGAGGGCTGGCGGCCCGCCCGGGGCGCACTGCGCCTGGTGTTCGTCTCCGACGAGGAGACCGGCGGCGAACTCGGGGCGCGCTGGCTGTGCGAGACCCATCCCGACCAGGTCCGCTGCGACATGCTGCTCAACGAGGGTGCGGGCGCGGTGTTCGAGTACGGCGGGACGCGGCGCTACGGCGTGTGCTGCGCGGAGAAGGGCATCTACCGCTTCGCGGTCACCGCGCACGGCGAGGCCGGTCACGCGTCGATACCGACGATCGGCGACAACGCCCTCCTGAAGCTCGCGCCGGTGCTCGCGGCGCTCGCCGACCCGCCGGAGGGCTTCGCCATGACGCAGGCGCCGGCGGCCTTCCTGTCCGGGATCGGCCTCGACCCCGAGGACCCCGGGGCCTCGCTGGCCGCACTGCGCGCCACCGACCCGGCGCTGCATGCGCTCGCGGCGCCGATGTTCGGGGTGACGCTCACCCCGACGATGGCCTCGGCCTCCTCGAAGATCAACGTCATCCCCGCCCGCGCCGAGTTGCGGGTCGACTGCCGGGTGCCGCCGGGCCTCGGCGAGGCCGCTGCCCGGGAGCGAATCGCGCAGGTGCTCGGGCTGTCGCTTGGCGGCGACGGTACGACCGACGGAGATCTGTCGATCGAGTTCACCGACCGCCAGCCGGGCAACGCCTCGCCGGTGGAGAGCCCGCTGATGGACTTCATCGCCGACTGGGTGGCGCGCGCGGACCCCGGCGCGTCCGCGGTGCCGATGATCCTGCCGGGCTTCTCGGACTCGAGTTGGTTCCGCGCGGCGTTCCCCGACCTCGTCGCCTACGGCTTCTTCCCCCACCGCCACCAGACGTTGCTCGAGACCGAGCCGCTCATGCACAACGCGGACGAGCGGATCGACGTCCGGGACCTCGGCTTCGCCGCCGGCTTCTATCGCGACTGCATCACCGGCCTGCTCGGCTGAGCGACGCGGCGGGGCGGACCCGGGCGGTTGGGGCGGACGGTCGACGCGGACGGTCGACGCGGACGGTCGACGCGGACGGTCAAGGCGGATAGTCAAGGCCGCGCCGGCTGCCGGGTGCACGTGCCGGGCATAAGTGGACACGCGTAGGCGCGAACCGTCCGCGGGTCCGCTTGTGCCCGGCGAGCGGGCGTTCGGGGACACGCGGGCGGCACGACGGCGTGCGTGTCCTCTTATTCCCGCGCCGCCGGTGCGTCGCGGCTCCCCGGCGCCCGGGCTGCAGCGGCCGCGTAGGGGCAGCCGCGGCGCGAGCGGCCGGGCTGAGCCGGTGAGCGGACCTCTGAGGTCACGCGCGTGGGCACTCGAGCCGCGTGTCCTCAAGCGCTCGCTCTCCGGACCTTTCAGGCCACGCGCAGGCCGGCGCTGGATGCGTGTCCTCAAAAGTCCGAGGCCGCCGGACGGACCAGCTCATCGGCCGGACCGGAGCGGGCACCATCGGCCGAACCGAGGCGGGCTCCGTCGGCCGGACCGGACACCATCGGCTGGACCAGACACCATCGGGGGGACTGGGCCGCACCGCCGGGGGGACTTGGCCGCACCGCCGGGCGGACTCGGCCGCACCGCCGGGCGGACTCGGCCGCACCGCCGGGCGGACCCGGCCGAGGAACGGGTATCGAACCGGGTACGCGCGGATGCCCAGCGACGAGCTCATGGGACGAACGGGACAGACGGAACGGGGCCCCGGTCGGGGTGTCGCTCAGGGGACGAGCGATCGCGCGGCGGCCGCAGGACGGGAAGCCGGGAGCAGGTGCGGAGCGGCGCGACGGGCGCGCGAGCGGCCGGGCCGGAACCCGGTCAGCCGACGCCCACCGGTCGGGGACCCGTTCGCCCGCCGCCAACCGATCGGGGAC
>CAXTTD010000402.1:0-3561 GCA_964246945.1 uncultured Solirubrobacteraceae bacterium
CCGTACGCGTGAGCCTGGCGGCGAGCGTGTGGCGCTTGGCCACCTGCCGGCCGTCGACGGTCACCGCGCCGGCCTGGATCAGCGCCTGGGCTTGGGCGCGCGAGCCGACCGGCCCGGCGAGCGCTCGGTCCAGGCGCTCCCCGGCCTGAGCCGGGCCGATGGGGAGCGAGAGGGTGTCGGGGTCAGCCACGGCCGGGTCCGTGCCCGCGCGGCCCGCCGAACTCGAGCACCCAGATGAGGGCGATCACCCCGAAGGTGATGGCGATGTCGGCGACGTTGAACGCGGGCCAGTCGGGGAACTTGATGAAGTCGGTCACCGAGCCGTCGATGATGCGGTCGAGCAGGTTGCCGAGTGCGCCACCCAGGAGCAGCCCGGTCGCCACCCACCCGCCGCGACGGTCGGGGTGCAGCGCGAAGTACGCAAGCAGGGCGATGAGCGCGATCCCGGTGACGATGAGCACGAGCACCCCGGTCCCGGACAGGAAGTCGAAGGCGACGCCGGTGTTGCGGTAGTGCACGAGCTTGACGACCCCGGGCAGCACCTTGCGCGTGCCGTCGAGCGGGATCTGACCCCGCACGATGTGCTTGGTGATGCGATCGGCGAGGATCACGAGGCCGGCGAGCAGTGCCGCGGACAGCGTCGGGCGCACCCGTCCCGGCGCCGCGGCCGACCGCTCGGCGAGCATCAGGAGATGATGTTCACGATGATCGTGCGCAGGATGTAGAGCACGATGATCGCGACGAGCGGGGAGAGGTCGACCGCGCCGAAGGTGGGGATGAACCTGCGGAACAGCCGCAGGTAGGGCTCTGACACGTCGCGCAGGAAGCCCATCACCACGTCGGTCCAGCGCGCGTAGGGCACCCGCATGCCGAACGAGAACAGCATCGAGAGCAGGATGTGGACGAAGATGAGGACGATGTAGACGAGGAACAGCGCGCTCACGTAGTTGGCGACGTCCTGGCGGCTCACCGCCGCGAGCAGGATCATGCGAGGCTCCGATCGACGGCATCCAACGCGTCGGCGAACGCCGCGCGGACGCCCGCCCGCTCGAGCGCGTCCAGCCCGCGGGCCGTCGAACCGCCGGGCGAGGTCACCTCGCGGCGGACCGTGAGCGTGTCGCCGTCGCGCACGGCGAGCAGATCGGCGGTTCCGGCCATGGTGGCGATCATGAGCCCGGAAGCGAGCTCGGGGTTCAGTCCGTGTCGGATGCCGGCCTCGACCCACGCCTCTGCGACAAGGGCGAGGTAGGCGGGGCCCACGGCACTCACCGCGGCCGCCGCGCCCAGGAGCGACTCCGGGACGCGCGCGAGAAATCCGACCCGCTCGAACAGCGCGACGACCCGCTCGCGCAGCGCGATGTCCTCGGGCGAGGCGTCGGGCGGCTCGCCGGTGTCGGCGTAGAGCAGCACGCCCCGGCGGACCTCGACGGGCGTGTTGGGCTCGATCCGGAACACGGGAACGCCCGGATAGGCGCGCCAGAGGTCCCTCACGGTCGTCCCGCCCAGGATCGAGACGATCGCCGTCGCGGTCCCGGCGATCTCGTGGGCGACCGCCTCGAGCTGGTAGGGCTTGTGGCAGAGCACGACGATGTCCGCCTCGCGGGCGACCTCGAGGTTCGACGCACGGCGGCCGCCGAGCTCGTCGACAAGCGCCTGGGCGCGGCCCGAGCCGGAGTCGGAGCACAGCACCGGCTCACCCCAACCTCGCGCGAGCGCGCGGGCCATGTTCCCGGCGCCGATGAGCCCGATGGTCATGGTCTCCAATCTACCGGCGCGGGCCACCGCCCCGAGCCGAAGCTCAGGACTGGTTGAAGAAGCCCTTCTCGACCAGGCGCGCGCGCTCCTCTGCGGAGACCTCGACGTTGCGCGGAGTGAGCAGGAACACCTTGTCGGCGATCCGCTGCATCCCCCCGTCGAGCGCGTAGATGAGCCCGCTCGAGAAGTCGATGAGGCGCTTGGCGAGGTCGGAGTCGGACCCCTGGAGATTGACGATCACTGGGATCGCGTCCTTGAACTTGTCGGCGATGTCCTGGACGTCGTTGAAGCTCTTGGGCGACGCGAAGTGCATGCGCACGTCACCGCCGCGACCGTTGGCGGCCGGCCGCGGGGTCGCGACCGGGCGCAGCGCGGTGGTGCGCCGCTCGACGGGATCCTCAGCGAAGATGTCGTCTATCTCGTCGCGCCGACGGCGAGCGCCGCTCAGCTTGCGGACGTTGGGTCGCTCGGCGTAGCTGGTCTGGAGCTCTTCCTCGGGCTCGGCGTAGGGCTCGTCGTCGTATTCGTCGTACTCGTCATCCTCGGCGAGGCCGAAGTAGACGAGCGTGCGATGCCAGGTGTCACGAATGGCCATGTGCGATAGCTGTGGTTCGCCTGCGAACCGAAGATCCCTGCTTTGCGATTATGCCCTGCGACCGTAGAGGATCGTGCCCAGGCGCACGATGCTCGCCCCTTCGGCGGCCGCAACGGCGAAGTCCTGGCTGGTGCCCATCGACAGCTGCGGCAGGTGGTGATCGGCCGCGAGCTCGGCGAGGGCGGCGAACCACCGGCGGTTCTGCTCGGCGTGCTCGGCCTGCGGGGGCATCGTCATGAGACCGACGACACGGACCGGACAGCGTTCGAGGAACGCTCCGAGCGCGTCGGGGGCGATGCCGCTCTTGCCGGCCTCGCCGGCGACGTTGACCTCGACGAGCACCTCGGTCTGCGGTGGGGCGTGGCGCTCGAGCGCGGCGAGCGCCGAATCACTCGCCACCGAGTGGATGTAGCGCACCCGGCCCACGAGATCCTTGACCTTGCGGCTCTGCAGCGCTCCGATGAAGTCCCAGGTGAACCCCTCCGGTAGCGCCGCCTGTTTGACCGCGAGCTCCTGGGCGCGATTCTCCCCGACGAGCGTGATCCCCCCCTCCGCGAGCGCCGCCAGACATTCGGCGGGCAGGTATTTGACCGCGGCGAGGACCTCGACCTCCGCGGGCTCGCGGCCGGCGTCGGCGATCGCCTCCCGCACTCGGACGAGGTTGGCGGCCACGGTCTCCGCGCGGAGCTCGGGGATCAGGTCAACCACGCGAGGCCCGCCTGGCGGCCGGTGAGGCCGTGGTCGCGGCGGTGGGAGAAGCACAGCTCCGGAGAGCAGATCGTGCACAGGCCGAGGGCGTGGACCTCGCCCACTCTGGCGTCGGTGAGCTGCGCCCGGGCGACCGCGAGCAGGTCGAGGTTCTCACCGCGGCGCGCGTGCGGAACCGCCGCGAACGCGGCGTGGACCTCGGGACCGACCTCGTAGCAGCAGGCCCCGGCGGCGGGCCCGAGCGCGGCGACGAGCGACGCGCCCGGCTCAGCGAGCTCGCGGAGCGCGGTCACCCCGGCCCGCAGTACCCCGCCGGCCAGCCCGCGCCAGCCGGCGTGGACCATCGCCACCGCGCCGCCGCCGGCGATCGCGACCGTGAGGCAGTCGGCGCCGAGCGCGCCGAGGGCGACCCCCGCCAGGCGGGTCACGCGCCCGTCGAGCTCCGGGCGCGCGTCGCGTTCGGCGAGGTCGTCGAGGATCCCCACCCGCGCCGAGTGGACCTG
>CAXTTD010000403.1:0-3558 GCA_964246945.1 uncultured Solirubrobacteraceae bacterium
CCCGCGGGGGGTGCGCGCGACCCCCCCCCGGTATTTGCCCCCGCCGGCGCCGCGCCCCGCCTCCTGCGCCCTGCGCTCCGCGGGGGGCGCGCCCGAGCTGCCGCCGTGGCAGGCGGGACTCGAGGCGTTCATGAGCGCGACCGCGGAGGTGTCGGCGTGAGGCTGCTGGTCACCGGTGGCGCCGGGTTCATCGGCTCCAACTTCGTCCACCACGTCCGCCGCGAGCGGCCGGAGTGGGAGCTCGTCGTCTACGACCGGCTCACCTACGCGGGCAACCGCGCCAACCTCGAGGGGACGGACGTCGAGTTCATCCACGGTGACATCTGCGACGCGGCGACCCTCGCGCCGGCGGTCGCCGGGTGCGACGCGGTGGTGCACTTCGCCGCCGAGTCGCACAACGACAACTCGCTGCAGTCACCCTGGCCGTTCGTGGAGACGAACGTCGTCGGCACGTACACGATCCTCGAGGCGGTCCGCGCCCACGGCGTGCGGCTGCACCACATCTCCACCGACGAGGTGTACGGCGACCTCGAGCTCGACGACCCGGCGAAGTTCACGCCGGAGACGCCCTATAACCCGTCGAGCCCGTACTCGAGCACCAAGGCGAGCTCCGATCTGCTGGTGCGCGCGTGGGCACGGTCCTTCGGGGTGCCGGTGACGATCTCCAACTGCTCGAACAACTACGGCCCCTTCCAGCACGTGGAGAAGTTCATCCCCCGCCAGATCACCGAGATCCTGGACGGCCGCCGGCCGAAGCTGTACGGCGCCGGGGAGAACGTGCGCGACTGGATCCATACCGAGGACCACTCCTCGGGGGTGCTCGCGATCCTCGAGCGCGGCCGGCTCGGCGAGACCTACCTGATCGGCGCCGACGGCGAGCGCAACAATCGGGAGGTCGTCGAGCTCATCCTCTCGCAGATGGGTCGCCCATCCGATGAGTACGACCATGTGAACGACCGGCCCGGCCACGACCTGCGCTACGCGATCGACGCCTCGAAGCTCCGCGACGAGCTCGGCTGGGAGCCCACCTACCGGGACTTCGAGGCGGGCCTGTGGGCGACGATCGCCTGGTACCGCGAGCGCGGTGACTGGTGGCGCCCGCAGAAGGCGGCGACCGAGGCCAAGTACGAGGTGCTCGGCCGCTGAACGGCTCGGGACTCGACGCGCTGGAGCGCGAGATCACCGGCTGCCGGGCGTGCCCGCGGCTCGTCGCCTGGCGCGAGGAGGTGGCCCGGGTCAAGCGCGCGTCCTTCGCGGGCCAGGATTACTGGGGCCGTCCGGTGCCCGGCTTCGGCGATCCCCGGGCCACGGTGCTCGTGCTTGGCCTCGCGCCGGCCGCCCACGGCGGCAACCGCACCGGTCGCGTGTTCACCGGCGATCGCTCCGGCGACTGGCTGTTCGGGGCCCTGCACGCGGTGGGGATGGCGAACCAGCCTGGGTCGGTGGGGCGCGACGACGGCCTCGTGCTCAACGGATGCTGGGTCGCGGCCGCGGTGCGCTGCGCGCCGCCGGCCAATCGGCCCACGCCGGTGGAGCGCGACACGTGCCTGCCGTTCGCGCTGCGAGAGCTCGCGCTGCTCACCCGGGTACGGGCGATCGTGTGCCTCGGCGGCTTCGCCTGGGACGCGGCGCTGCGGATCCTCGCCGCGCGCGGCGCCACGGTGCCGCGGCCGCGGCCGCGCTTCGGACACGGCGCCGAGGCCGCGGTGGAGGAGATGACCCTGCTCGGCTCCTACCACCCATCTCAGCAGAACACGTTCACGGGACGGCTGGTCCCGGGCATGATGGAGGATGTGCTACGCCGCGCCCGAGAGCGGGCCGGCTGATCCGCGTGTCGAGTGGAAAGGGTTCGCGATGAGAGCAGTTCGGTTCAACGAGTTCGGAGGGCCGGATGTCCTGGAGGTGGTCGACGTCGCCGAACCGCACGCCGGCCCTGACGAGATCCGGGTGGTGGTGGGCGCCGTCGGCGTCAACCCGGCGGACTGGAAGATGGTCGCCGGGTACATGGGCGGAGAGCCGCCGATGGGGATCGGCCTCGAGGTCGCGGGGGTCGTCGACGAGGTCGGCGACGCGGTGAGTGACGTCACCGCGGGCGACGCGGTGTTCGGCGGGGCGAGCGGCGGCGCCGCGGACTACGCCGTGCTCTCCGACTACGCCAAGGTGCCCGCGGCGCTTGACCTGGTGCAGGCGGCCGCGCTGCCCGTCGCGGTGGAGACCGCGGTGCGGGGGCTCGACCTGCTCGGCGTCGCCTCCGGGATGACGCTGCTCGTCAACGGAGGCGCGGGCGCGGTGGGGACGGCCACGATCCAGTTCGCGCTGAACCGGGGCGCGAAGGTGATCGCCACCGCGAGCGAGGGGAACTTCGAGCGGCTGCGCGGCTACGGGGCGCTCGTCACCACCTACGGCGACGGGCTGGCTGAGCGGGTTGCCGAACTTGCATCCGACGGCCTCGACCGGGTCTACGACATGGGCCCCGGCGGCGCCCTGCCCGAGCTGGTGGCGATCGCCGGCGACCCGGCGAACGTGATCACGATCTCCGACTTCGAGGCGGCGGAGGCGAACGGAGTGCGCGCGAGCGGCGGCCCCGGGACCGAGCGGCGCTGGGACGCCCTCGACCACGCGGCGACGCTCGCCGAGCAGGGGTCGCTCGTGGTCCCCGTCCAGCAGACGTTCCCGCTCGAGGAGGTCGTCGCCGCCCACTCGCTCAGCCGTGCCGGACATCTCAGCGGGAAGCTCGTCCTCACCGTTGACTGACCCGGGCGGGACGGTCTCGCTCGCCGGCCTCGACATCTCCGACCCGCCCGGGCGCTGGGAGGCGCTCGGGTTCGCGGTCGGCTCCGACGGGCGGCTGATGGGCCCGAGCACGCCGGGGACGCTGGGGATCGCTCCGCCCGGCCGGGGGATCGTCGGGTGGACGCTCGCCGGGCTCGCGGTTGAGGGCGACCTCGACGGTCTCCCGACCCGGTCGGCGGGCGGCCCGCCGCAGTGGGTAACGGCCCACCGGATCCTCAACCCCAACGGCGCGTGGTCGCTCGACCACCTCGGGGTGGTGACCCCCCCCCGCGCCCCGTTCGCGGCGGTCCTCGACGCGCGGGGTCTGCCGCTGCGCCGCCGGGCCGAGGTCCGTGGCGCCCGGATGGGCTTCCGCCGCCTCGGCGGGCCGATCCTCGAGGTGGTGGAGGACCCGGAGGTGGCCGCGACCGGATTCTGGGGGGTCACGTTCGCGATGGTCGAGCGCGAGGCGCTGGACGAGCTGGTAGCGACGCACGGCGTCGTGTCCGCGCCGCGACCCGCCGTCCAGCCCGGTCGCCGGATCGCGACCGTCTCGCGGGAGGCGGGCCTCTCCGCCCGGGTCGCGTTTATCGACCCGGAGCCGCCCCGCTCCCAGGGCAGCGGGGCACATTAGGGTCCTGTGGGGTGACAAATGTGCTCCGCAGTCCGCCGCGGCGGCGGCGCTGGGGGGCGCAGTCCGCTGCGGTGGCGGCGCGCTGGGGGGGCACAGTCCGCCGCGGTGGAGGCGCGCGGCGCCATGAGCCGCGCGCTCGCCGGTAGCTGCCG
>CAXTTD010000404.1:0-3552 GCA_964246945.1 uncultured Solirubrobacteraceae bacterium
CTGTACACCGCGATCCCAGCGCTGGCGGGGCGGACGGCGGCCCAGGCTGGTCCGCAAACCCGTCCGTCCACAACCGCAGACCGCGGACCGCTTTACGGACCGGGTCGACCGCCTCATAGCGAGTCCTCACGCGCCTCAGAAGCGTCCGCATCTGTGTCTGTCTCTTCGTCGCCGAGCAGGGCCTCGGCGATCTCGTGCATGATCTCGGCGAGGTTCTGCCAGCGGGCGCCCATCAGCCCGAGGTCGCCCGCTTCCACAGCGATCCACACACGTTCGACGCGGCGGTCGAACTCGACCCACAGCTCTCGCGGACCGGGACGGTTGGCGCCCGGGCGAAGCTCCGGCGAGATCGGCTCGCCACGCAGATCACGACCTGGCGACCGAACCATCGTCGGGATCCTCGCCGCCTCCGTCAGCGCCCGTCCCTGCGCAGACGCCGCGATCGCCAACGACCTGACGCGATACGGGAAATCGGCGTCCGGCGGAGCGAACACGCTGCTGTCGACCGACCGGTCCCACACCTCGTCGGCGGTATCCATCAACCGCAGCGCCGCCTTCACCGCCTCGCTGTGCTCCAGCGGCGGTGTGTTGATCTCTGACCGGATCCGGCTCACCGACCCGACCTGCGACCCCGACTCGGTCGAGCGTGGCGGGGGTTCGACGGGCTGGGCAGCAACTTCGGCCTGCTCCTGGGCGCGGAGCATCTCATCAAGATCCGACCGGCGGACCAAGAGCTTGCGACGACCCGCGCGCTTGGCCGGCAGCAACTCCTTGGAGATCCACAGCCGCACGGTCGCCGGATTGACCCGGAGCTCCTCGGCGATCTCGGCGACCGTCAACCACGGATCGCCGGGCCGCTCGTCATCGGCCATTCGGTCTCACCCACATTTCTGACATCCCAATTACGACAATTGCGATATTAAACGCATCCAGGGTTGAGATGAGCACCAGCGCGTTCGACAGGATTTCGCAGCGAGCGGACACCGGTTTCGGATCGGGGTGTCGGTGACAGATCGGCTGCTCACCGCGAGCGAGGTCGCGGAGTTGCTCGCGGTGCCGCGGACGCGGGTGTGGTCGATGAGCCGGAGGGGTGAGATTCCCACGGTTCGGCTCGGCCCGCGTGAGGTGCGCTATCGGCCGGAGGACATTGACCGTTGGATTGCCCGGCGGACGACGTCGCGGCCTCGTGGCACGCAGTCCTGATCAGGGCGGCGGGGAAGGGGGGCGGCGTCAGGCGAGATGCCGGACGCGCGCCTCGCCGAGTATCTGGGTGGCGTGAGCCGCGAGGCCGCCGTCGCCGGTCATGAGGACCGCTCCGGGCAGAGACTCGGCGACGGCGAGATACATCGCGTCGTACGAGGAGAGGTTGTGTCGCAGAGACCAGACGCGGGACCTGAACGGGGCGGCGGGGTAGGCAATGATCCGCAGTCGGTCGAAGTCGGCCACCGCGGTGTCGGCCTGCTGGCGGGTGATCGCCTGGGCCCGCTCCAGCCGGCGCAGCGCGCTGAGTGTCTCCGGTTCCACGATGTCCGGCGCGTGGAGCACCTCGTCGAGATCGCCGGCGAGTTCATCGGCGACGGCCGCGAGCGCGGCAGTGCGACCGAGGAGGACCTCGACGACAACCGACGCGTCGACGACGATCAATGCGCGTCGCGGTCCTGGCGGACGATGGGCGCAACCGGAGGGCCGGTGTACGGCGGCCGCTCGCCGATCTGCGCCAGGAGCTCCTTGAGCGTGGGCTTGTCGGCCAGCTCACGCTTGGCCTCGCTCATCAGGGTCTCGATCGTCTTCGCCATGGTCTCATCGTAATCCAGGGATCAGCGCGTGGCGACCCGATCGGCCTGGCCGGCGAAGGCCTGCTCGACCCACTCGGCCTCACGCGCGCTCGGTGCGTAGTCCGCGTAGATCAGCGTCGTCTTGAAGTCCCGGTGCCCCATCATTTCCTGGAGCACACGCATCGGCACACCCTGGGCCGCCATGTGCGTGCCGAACGTATGGCGCAGGTCATGGAACCTCACCACGCGAACGTCGGCGCGTCGCAGCGCTGCTTTGAAGCGCTTGAGCAGCCTGGAGCGGTCGATCGGCGCGCCGGTGGCGGGGTGGGCGAAGACGAGATGCTCGTCGTCGTGGGCGGAGGAGGCCTGAAAGAGGAGCTCGAGCTCGCCGGCGACACGGTTGGCGAGCGGAACACTGCGAGTGGAGCGTTTGGACTTCGGGGTGCCGTACTCGCCGCGGACGAAGTTGCGCCGTACGCGAATGCGTTGCGCGCTCCAGTCGACGTCGCGCCAGCGCAGCGCGAACAGCTCGCCCTGGCGGATCCCGGTCATCGCCGCCGTGAGGTACATCACGCGCTCCACACGCCCCAGCACGTCCTCGGGGACGGCGCGCAGCAGCGCCTCGACTTCCTCGGTCGTCAGAAACCGGATGTCCGGATCGGTCTCGGCGACCGCCGGCTTCGGCACTCGCTTGACGGGGTTCTCGCCGGTCATCCATTCCTCGTCGAGTGCGAATTCGATAAGCGAGTGCAGCGTGCCGAGCGCGTTGGCCCGCGATTTGGGGGCGAGGCCCTTGCGCTCCAGGACGGCTGCGAACTCACGCACATCGTCGCGGGTGATCTCGCCGACCGGCTTGGGACCGAAGAAGTCGATGATGTGAATCCGCAGCCAGTAGGAGTAGGCCTCGAGCGTGGCCGGTTTGCGACCCGCCGCTCGTTTGGCGGCGATCAGGGCCTGCCCGACCTGCTCGAGGTTGCGCCGCCGCGCCTCCGCCGCCCGCTTGGCCTCCACCTCGCGTTCCGAGGCGCGTTCGACGGCGACCTGGGCACGCATCCGGTCGAAGGCCGCCTCGGCCTCCGCGCGCGTGAGCCCATCCGGCTGCGCCTTGGAGCGCACCGGCCCGAGCCGGCGTTGCACTTGGCGGCCTCCATCGCGCCACTTGGCAATCCAGGTCTCCCCGCGCGCGCCATGGTTCTTGAACAGGCTTCCGCTGCCGTACCGCGCGTCGCGTTGCGTCCGGGGAACCGACTGTCGGTTGGTCGTCGACGAACTCATTCTGTGTACCAACTGTGTACCACTTCGGCCGGAAGTCGCCGCAATTCCGGGTAACTCAGAGCAACTCGAAAAGCAGGAGTTTTGCAGCGCAAATCCAGCATATTTCTCAGCCTACATCGCGCCCCGGACGCATATCTGTGGTCCAGGCGGTCGTGGGTTCGAGCCCCATCGCTCACCCTTCGGGAAAAGCCCCGCGTTCAGCGGGGCTTTTTGCTTGCGGCTTTCGAGTCGGGGGCGATCGCTGAGCGCCGTTGTAACGCTAGGCCTGTTGGCACTCGCGTTGTGTGGGACGGAAGCCCACGGTCCGGCGTTCGGTGGCCATGGCCTAACGCGTGTCTCCATACGGACGCGACCGCTCTCCGCCGTGAGCAGCATTGCCGGGCATTCGCTGAGAGCGCTCCTACGACGGAGCGGAAGCCAGCAGGCGGGCCAGACAAAGATCATCGCGTCTGAACTGAGCGTAGGATTTTCGTCGCGGCGTGCGTCGCGGCGTTCAGCGTGG
>CAXTTD010000405.1:0-3551 GCA_964246945.1 uncultured Solirubrobacteraceae bacterium
GAGTTCACCGGACGCCCCCCCGAGCAGATCGCGCTCGTCGAGGCCTACGCCAGGGCGCAGGGCCTGTGGCACGACGAGGACTCCGAGGCCCCGACGTTCTCCGACGAGATCAGCCTCGAGCTCAGCGAGGTGGTGCCGTCGATCGCCGGGCCCAAGCGACCCCAGGACCGGCTCGCGCTCACCCAGGCCAAGGCCGGCTTCCGGATGGCGCTCGAGGGGCTGCTGCCCGAGGCGGAGGACACCGACGAGGGCGAGGACACAGACGAGGCCAGCGAGGACAGTTTCCCGGCGAGCGACGCGCCGGCGACCAACGGCAGCCGCTCTGAGGGGCAGGCGCCCCACGGCGACACCGGCGGGGTCCAGGTCGCCGACCGTCGCTCCACCCGCACGCCGCTGACGCTTGCCGACGGCACCGAGACCGAGCTCGACCACGGGCGCGTGGTGATCGCGGCGATCACCAGCTGCACCAACACCTCGAACCCGTCGGTGATGCTCGGCGCCGGCCTGCTCGCTCGCAACGCGGTGCGGAAGGGGCTCACGGTGAAGCCGTGGGTGAAGACCTCGCTCGCGCCGGGCTCGAAGGTGGTCACCGAGTACCTCGAGCGCGCGGGACTGGACGAGTACCTCGACACACTCGGCTTCAACCTCGTCGGCTACGGCTGCACCACCTGCATCGGCAACTCGGGGCCCCTGCCCCCCGAGGTCGCCGACGTCGTCCAGGCCGAGGACCTCGCGGTCGTCTCGGTGCTCTCGGGCAACCGCAACTTCGAGGGCCGCATCAACCCCGACGTGAAGATGAACTACCTCGCCTCGCCGCCGCTGGTGGTCGCCTACGCGCTCGCCGGGACGATGGACATCGACCTCTACGACGAGCCGCTCGGCGAGGACCCGCACGGCGAACCGGTGTACCTCAAGGACATCTGGCCCGACTCGGCGGAGGTCGCCCGGACCGTGGAGGAGGCGGTGCAGTCCGACATGTTCCGCAAGAGCTACGGCGGCGTGTTCGACGGCGACGAGCGCTGGAACTCACTCGAGGTGCCGACCGGTGAATCGTTCGCCTGGGACGAGCGCTCGACCTACGTGCGCCGGCCGCCGTTCTTCGACGACATGCCGCGCGAGCCCGAGCCGCTCGAGGACATCGTCGACGCGCGGGTGCTCGCGCTGCTCGGCGACTCGGTGACCACTGACCACATCTCCCCCGCCGGCTCGATTCGCAAGGACGGGCCGGCCGCCCAGTACCTCGGCGAGAACCACGTCGAGGCCCGCGACTTCAACTCGTTCGGGTCCCGGCGCGGGAACCACGAGGTGATGATGCGCGGCACGTTCGCCAACGTGAGGCTGCGCAACCAGCTCGCGGGTGGGCGGGGTCCGCTTCCGGAGGGCGGGGTCACCCGCTACCTGGGGGCTGACGCGAGCGACGATCAGATGTCGATCTACGACGCGGCGATGAAGTACATCGAGGCCGGCATCCCGCTCGTGGTGCTCGCCGGCAAGGAGTACGGCTCGGGATCCTCGCGTGACTGGGCGGCGAAGGGCACGCGCCTGCTCGGCGTGCGCGCGGTGATCGCCGAGTCCTACGAGCGGATCCACCGCTCGAACCTGATCGGGATGGGGGTGCTGCCGCTGCAGTTCGCCACCGGGGAGTCGGTCGGCTCGCTCGGGCTCACCGGCGAGGAGCGATTCACGATCGCCGGCCTCGCCGACACCGAGACCGTGCCGCGGACGCTCACCGTGAAGGCCGGCGACACCGAGTTCGAGGTGACGGTGCGGATCGACACCCCCAAGGAGCAGCGCTACTACCGCCACGGAGGCATCCTCCAGTACGTCCTGCGCGAGCTGCTCGGATGAGCCCCGGCGGTCATCCGGACGCGGAATAACCTGCACGCGATGTCGATCCCGCCCCTGCTCGATCAGCTGCTGCGCTCGCCCGGCCCCTCTGGCCACGAGGCCGGCCCCGCCGGCGTGTGGCGCGAGGGCGTCGCGGCGTTCTCCGACGAGGTCCGCGTGGACCACGTCGGCTCATCGGTGGTGAAGGTGCCGGGCACTGCCGGCGGCCTCTCGCTCGCGGTGATCGGCCACGTCGACGAGATCGGGATCCACGTCACCCACATCGACGACGCGGGCTTCCTGCGCTTCGGTCAGGTCGGTGGCTGGGACCCGACCCAGCTCGTCGGGCAGCGGATCCGGCTCGCCACCCGTGGCGGGGACGTGCGTGGGGTGATCGGACGCAAGCCGATCCACCTCATCGACCGCTCCGAGAACCAGGCGCCGAAGCTCAAGGAGCTGCACCTCGACATCGGCGCGGCGGATGGCGAGGAGGCCCGGAGCCTTGTGCGGATCGGCGACGTCGGCGTGATTGACGCCGAGCCGATGGAGCTGCGCGGGCAGCGGATCGTCGCCCGCGCCCTCGACAACCGCATCGGCTGCTATGTGGCCGCCGAGGCGGCGCGTCTCGTCGCGCAGGCGGGCGGCGGCCCGGGCGACGTGTACGGCTGCGCGGTCGCCCAGGAGGAAACGGGGTTCGCCGGCGCGCGCACGAGCGCGTTCGGTCTCGACCCCGACGTGGTGGTCGCCGTCGACGTCACCCACGCGACCGATCAGCCGGGAGTCGAGCTCGGGCCGGTGACCCATCACAAGCTCGGGTCCGGTCCGGTCATCTGCCGAGGCACGATCCTGCACCCGGTGATCACCGAGCTGCTGATCGACACCGCCGAGGAGCTCGGCATTGATTACACCCTCGAGTCCGAGGGACGCAACACCGGCACCGACGCCGACGCCGTGCACGCCAGCCGCGCCGGCGTGGCCACCGGCCTCGTGTCGGTGCCGCTGCGCTACATGCACTCGTCGGTGGAGCTCGCGGACGTGGCGGACATCGAGGCGGCGGCGAGGCTGATCGCGGCGTTCGCCCACAAGCTCACCTCCGAGCTCTCGCTCGCCCGCTGAGCCCGGGGTGAGCGTGAGCCCCGAGACGGCCACGCTGCTGCTGTTCGACATCGACGGCACCGTCGTCGGCCGGGCGTCGACCGAGCACGCGGCGGCGCTGCGCGAGGCGCTGCGAGAGACCCACGGGCTCGTTCCCGATCAGAGGGCGAGGCTCGACGCCGCCGGACGGACCGACGGCGAGATCGCCCGGCTGCTGCTGCTCGCCGCCGGAGTCCCGGCCGATCGCATCGACTTCGAGGCGACCGCGGTGCGCGAGGCGACGGTCGCCGCCTACGCCCGGCTGTGCCCCGCCGACCTCTCGGACAAGGTGCTGCCCGGAATCGTCGACCTGCTCGATCGACTCGGTGCTCGAGACGACGTGCGGCTGTCGCTGGTCACCGGCAACTACGAGGGAGTGGCGCGGCTGAAGCTCGACCGGGCGGGCGTCGGCCAGTACTTCCCGGCCGGCCAGGGGGGCTTCGGCTCCGACGCCGAGGACCGCGCCGGGCTGCCCATGATCGCCCGCCGGCGGGCGGGATCAGCGGGGACGCCGTGGCCGCGTGAGCGCACGATCGGGATCGGCGACACCCCACGGGACATCGCCTGCGCCCGAGCCGACGGGGTGCGCT
>CAXTTD010000406.1:0-3550 GCA_964246945.1 uncultured Solirubrobacteraceae bacterium
CGAACCATGATCGTCACCCCGGATGCACCTGATCATCGACTGCCGCTCCGTCGCCAACTCGGCACCCTCGTCAAAAGTGCTGCTTTCTACCGATCATCTGACGGCACCTGGCAGCCGAACCCGACCGACCCATGCGGTGAAGCGGCCTGGTGAGCGAGCTGGAGCAACTTCAGCGGCTACGCGCTTTGCGTAGGTAAGACCCCGCTTAGGAGCAACGCGCGCGGAGCCCTGCTATCGGCGATCTGCGAGAGTCCGGTGCCTGCGCCGTGGCGGTCGGGTCGCCGGCGCTCGTCGCCCGAAGCAGAAGTGTGAGTCGGGCCAAACGATCAGCCAACACTTCTGAGATTTCGTGGTAGCGGGAGTTTCGTCACGGACCGAAGAGCAGCAGTCCCCCGTCGCGGTGAGATGGGCGGAATGTGCGCTGTCATCCGGCGACCGTAGGCCTGCCGGCGGTGATCGCTGGCGGCCATGGATCGGCGAGTGCTGACGGTAGGCCGGGGCTCAGTCGAGGAGGGTGAGCGGGGGTTGTCGTAGTCCAGTCGCACTCCTGGGGCATCAGCGTTTTGCCGAGTGCGACCGCGAACGCTTGGCTTGTGATTGGGGCGGTCGATCCATGGGCGTATGACTGTTGTCTATCGAGGGCTCGGGGCCGTGAAGGCAAGGATCGGCGGCGCGGTGAGCGAAGCGCGGCATACGACGGGCGTGACGTCCACCCAGGCGGCTGACTTGCGGCGTCAGCAGTACGCAGCGGCGGCGGTCGCGTGGCCGGCGTGGTTCGTGGCACGGCTGCTGCTGTTCATAGCCGGGGCGGTCGTTTCCTGGGGTCATCTCGCTGATCCGCTGATCATCGTCGTCGTGGTCGTGGGGGCGGCCTGTTCGCCGCTAGAGGCGGCGTCAGCGCTTGCGTTGTCGAGGCCTTGCGGCGGCCGTCTTGCCTCAGAACGCCTGTATCTGGCGTACAAGGTCACGTTCGCGGCCACGATCGCGATCGCGACGGCTGAGATGATCGTTCCGGTCGGTCCGTCGGGACGCATGCTCGCCGCCGCGGTGGTGGGCGGTCTGATTGGCTATATGAGCTGGGCGCTCTCCTACATGCCGAGGGTGGCCGTGGCTTGGCTTGCGACCTTTGCCGTGGTGCTCACGGGCGCGCTGCTGAGCGCGGACGCGGCGCGGTACCTACCGGTCGTTGGACTGCTTGTCGGTGACTGCATGCTGGCGGTGTTGTTTGTCGTCCGCGTGGCGGCGACGTATCTGGCAGGGCTTCGCTCTCGCCTTGAGGTGGTCGAACAGCGCGAGACGCTCGGCCTGCTGCTGCGTGACTTTGAATCCGGGGCTAGCGATTGGCTCTGGGACACGGGGGCTGACGGACGGCTGCAGCGTGTCTCGCCCCGCCTCGGAGAGCTGCTCGGTCGGTCGCAGGATGAGCTGGCGGGCGCCGAGTTCGTGGAGGTGCTCCCGTTCGCCTCCCCGACCATTCGTGAGAACCTGGAAAACGCACTGACCTGCGGCGAAGCGTTTCATCGCCTGTCGGTTGACGTGATCGTCGGCGGCGAGCTTCGCCATTTGCGCCTCACCGGTAAGCGAGCGCCTGAGGGCGGCGGCTGGCGAGGGGTCGGCACCGACGCAAGCGCCGAGGTACACGCGCGCAACGAATTGGTGCTGCTGGCCGAGTTTGACAGCCTCACTGGCCTGGCTAACCGCCACCGCATGCTGACGGCGATGCGTTCGAGACTCGCACAGACCCTCGAGACCTCCTGCACCGTGCTGCTGCTCGACCTCGACGACTTCAAGTCGATCAACGACACGCTCGGTCACGGCGCCGGAGACGAGCTCCTGAGCGAGGTGGCCAGACGCCTTACCGGCCTCGCCGCAGCCGGGGATCTCATCGGCCGTCTCGGCGGGGACGAGTTCGTGATGCTCTTTGACGAAGCCGCCGGTCAGCTGGGGGCGGATGCGCGCTTTGCGGAGATCCGCGCCCGGCTCAGCGCGCCCTGCGAGATCCATGGCCGTTCAGTCATCACCCGTGTCAGCGGCGGGATCGCGCGCGCGCCCGAGCACGCGCAAGACGCCGAGCACTTGCTCGCCCACGCCGATCTCGCCCTCTACGCAGCCAAGCGCGATGGGGGTGACCGCGTCGCCGAATTTGTGCCCGAGCTCGCCGTTGCGACCGCCCAACGACGCGCATTACTTGAGGACCTGCGGACGGCCGTGCGCGACGACCAGCTGTACCTCATGTTCCAGCCGCAAGTCGATCCCCGGACCACCCAGGTGACGGGTTACGAGGCTCTCCTTCGTTGGCGCCACCCCGAACGCGGCCTCATCAGCCCGGCCGAGTTCATCCCCCTGGCCGAGGAGAGCGGACTGATCATGGAGATCGGCGAATGGGTTCTACGCCGCGCCTGCGCCGACGCCATCACCCTGCCAGCCGACCGGACGGTGGCGGTCAACGTATCCCCACGCCAGTTCGAAGGCGACCTAGAAGCCGCCGTTACCTCAGCTCTGGCCGACAGTGGCCTGCCCGGCGCGCGGCTGGTGATCGAGATCACCGAATCCTCCCTGCTCACCAGCGGTGCCTCCGTCCACGCCCAGCTCCAACGAATCCGCAGTCACGGGGTACGCGTTGCGCTAGACGACTTCGGGACCGGATACTCAGCGCTCTCCTACCTGCGCTCATTGCCCCTGGACAAGCTGAAGATCGACCGATCGTTCGTGCTGGAGGTCTCTGACCGCCCGGGGCCGGAAGCGCTCGCCCTCGTCCAAGCGATCGTCGACATGGCCAACGCGCTGGGGCTCGTGACCATTGTGGAAGGGATCGAGACCGAGGCCCAGCTGCAGCGCTTCGCTGAGCTGGAGATCGGCAGCGTCCAAGGCTACGTGTACGCCCGGCCGCTGCCCCTCGCAGACGCGGCGACGTTCAGCCCCGCTCTCGCACACGCCATGGCCGCCACATAACTCACGACCCAGAGGCTCCCATCGGCTGCCGCTCCGTCGCCGTTTGAGCACTCTCGTTCTAACTGCTGCTTGACGCGGACACCGGAAGCGGCCTGGCGACGAATTCAGCGGTTCCCGCGACCCGGAACCGGTGCCGGTGTCTAGCTGTCGAGATGGGCCCAACCCTGCTTCTTGCATATGCACGGACATCAATCTGCCGCCGTACGCGGGCGCCCTGGTTCCGGCGAGACGGTGACTTCGGTTCAAGGGGACGATTGACCGAACCGTCGACGCTCCGATCAGGAGGGCAAGATGCAATCCGTTCTGTATGACGCCGCTGGCCATCGCCGCTCGCCGGTCACGATGCCCGGCTTTCACGAGGGTCGTGCTCCGAGAAACAAAGGCCAGCGGTATCCCGCCGACCCGCCGACAGTTGAGGAGATCATCGCGGTGATGCGCGCGGCCGGCAACGGCGTCGATGGCGCTCGGCTGCGGGCGCTGATCGTGCTCTTGTGGCGGGCCGGGCTGCGGATCGGTGAGGCGCTCGATCTCGCGGAGACCGACCTAGACGTGTCGCGCGGCGCGGTCCTGGTGCGTCGCGGCAAGGGTGGCCGTCGCC
>CAXTTD010000407.1:0-3543 GCA_964246945.1 uncultured Solirubrobacteraceae bacterium
CGCCGACCCCGCCGCTAGCATCGCGCCCGTGGCTGCCGCCCTCGACGATCTCACTCTGCTCGACTCGGGCAAGGTTCGTGAGATCTACGCGCTCGACGCCGAGCGGCTGCTGCTCGTCGCCTCCGATCGGGTCTCCACCTACGACGCCGTGCACCCGACGGCGATTCCCGGCAAGGGCGAGGTGCTCACCGGCCTCTCGGCGTTCTGGTTCGAGCACGTCGCCGACCTCGTCCCCAGCCATGTCGTGTCGGTCACCGACGGGGTGCCGCCGGAGGTTCGCGGCCGCGCGATGGTGGTCGAAAAGCTCTCGATGCTCCCCGTCGAGGCGGTCGTCCGCGGTTACCTCAGCGGCTCGGGCTGGCGCGATTACCAGGCCACCGGAGCCGTCTCCGGCATCACGCTCTCCACTGGCCTTACCGAGTCGGCACCGCTGCCCGAGCTGATCTTCACTCCGAGCACCAAGGCCACCACGGGTCACGACGAGGCGATCGACTTCATGACCGCCACCGAGCTGATCGGCGACCCCGCCCTGGCGCAGCGCCTGCGCGACACCGCGATCGCCGTCTACGCCCGCGCCGCCGCCCACGCGGCGCAGCGCGGGATCATCCTCGCCGACACCAAGTTCGAGTTCGGTCTCGACGCGCATGGCGAGCTCGTGCTCGGCGACGAGGTGTGCACCCCGGACTCCTCGCGCTTCTGGCCCGCCGACGGCTACGCGCCCGGGCGCTCGCAGCCGAGCTTCGACAAGCAATTCGTGCGCGACTGGGCGACCGCCACCGGCTGGGATCGGCTGCCGCCGGCGCCGGCGATCCCCGACGAGATCGTCGCTGCCACCCAGGCCCGCTACGCCGAGGCGTACGCGCGGCTCACCGGGCGGCGGCGGGCCGGGGGGCGCGGCCCCCCCCGCCCCCCCGACCCCGTGCCCGGGCACGCCCCCGCGCCCGGGCATGCCCCCGAACCTCCGGCGTGATGCGGGCCCGCGTGCTCATCACCCCCAAGGCGGGGATCCTCGACCCCCAGGGCCAGGCGGTCGAGCGAGCGCTGCCGGCGCTCGGCTTCACCGGCGTGCAGAACGTCCACGTCGGCCGGCTCGTCGAGCTCGACGTCGAGGACCCAGCGCAGCTGCCCGCGATGTGTGAGCGCCTGCTCACCAACCCGCTGGTCGAGGACTACGAGATCGTCGAGACCGCCGCAGCCCGGCCGTGAAGTTCGGCGTCGTCCGCTTCCCCGGCTCCTGCGACGAGGTGGACGCGCAGCTCGCCTGCCAGCGCGTCGGCGAGGCGGTCATCCTGTGGTACGGCGACGTCGACCTGCACGGCGTCGACGCCGTCGTCATCCCCGGCGGCTTCTCCTACGGCGACTATCTGCGGCCGGGGGCGATCGCCCGCTTCGCCCCGGTGATGGCCTCGGTGGCTGAGTTCGCCGCCGACGGCGGGCTCGTGCTCGGCATCTGCAACGGCTTCCAGGTCCTCTGCGAGGCGGGTCTGTTGCCCGGGGCGCTGCTCGCCAACCAGCACCTGCGCTTCCGCTTCCGCCAGGTGAACCTCGACGTCGTCGATCCGAGCACACCGTTCACGCGCCGCTGCCCGCCCGGTCGCACGCTGTCGGTTCCGACCAAGCACGCGTCGGGTCGCTACTACGCGCCTGACCCCGACGCCGTCCACGTCGTCCTGCGCTACGCGTCCGGCGAGAACCCCAACGGCTCGGCCAACGACATCGCCGGGGTGGTCAACGCGGCCGGCAACGTGTTCGGCCTCATGCCCCACCCCGAGCACGCGGTCGACGCGCTCACCGGTTCCACCGATGGGCTCGCCATCTTTGACTCGATGCGGGTGACGGTGCAGGACCGCGTTCCCGCGTGATGTCCGCGGCCGGGCCTCCACCCGCTCCGGCGGCCGCCGACGCCCGCCACGCCGCGCTCGGTCTCACCGACCCCGAGTACGACCGCATCGTCGAGCTCCTCGACCGCGACCCGAACGACACCGAGCTGGCGATGCTCTCGCTGATGTGGTCCGAGCACTGCTCCTACAAGCACTCCCGCCGGCTGCTGCGCCGGCTGCCCACCGAGGGCCCGGCGGTGCTGATGGGCCCCGGGGAGAACGCGGGGGTCGTCGACGTCGGCGGCGGCCTCGGCGTCGCGTTCAAGGTCGAGTCCCACAACCATCCGAGTGCGGTCGAGCCGTTCCAGGGCGCGGCCACCGGCGTCGGCGGGATCCTGCGCGACGTGTTCGCGGTCGGCGCCCGGCCGATCGCGATCCTCGACTCGCTGCGCTTCGGTGAGGTCGCCGACTCGGCGCGCTCGCGCTACCTGCTCGAGCACGCGGTGGCCGGGATCGGTCACTACGGCAACTCGATCGGGGTGCCGACCGTCGGTGGGGAGATCTACTTCGAGTCAAGCTACGAGCACAACTGCCTGGTGAACGCGATGTGCCTCGGCCTCGCCCCGCAGGAGCGGTTGATCCGCTCCGCCGCCGCCGGGCCGGGCAACGTGCTCGTCCTGCTCGGCGCGCTCACCGGCCGCGACGGGATCGGCGGGGCCTCGGTGCTCGCCTCCGCCGAGTTCGGCGAGGGCGACGCGGACAAGCGACCGACGGTGCAGATCGGCGACCCGTTCGCCGAGAAGAAGCTGCTCGAGTGCTCCCTGGAGCTGCTCGACTCCGAGCTGCTCGTCTCCCTGCAGGATCTCGGCGCCGCCGGTCTCACCTCCGCCGCCTCCGAGATGGCCGACAAGGGCGCGGTCGGACTCGACATCGACTGTGACCGGGTGCCGTTGCGCGAGCCCGGGCTCGAGCCGTTCGAGATCATGGTCTCCGAGTCGCAGGAGCGGATGCTGTGCGTCGTCGCGCCCGAGCGCCTCGCCGAGGTGATCGCCATGTGCGAGCGCTGGGAGACGCGGGCGACCGCGATCGGCGAGGTGACCAACTCCGGCCGGATGCGGATCCGCGCCGGGCAGACGCTCGCCGCCGACCTGCCGGTGGGGATCCTCGTCGAGGACTGCCCGCTCTACGACCTCGACCCAGAGGCGCCCGTCGCCGGTGGGGGCTCGCTCTACCCGCCGCCGCCGGCGCGCCTCTCCGGGGCGGAGTCGCCCGCCGACACCCTGCTCGCGCTGCTGGGCTCGGCGAACGTCGCCTCCCGCGAGGCCGTGTTCGAGCAGTACGACCCGGTCGTGCAGTCGCGGACGGTGCGCCGTCCCGACACCGCCGACGCCGCCGTGCTCGTGCTCCCCACCGGCGAGGGCCTTGCCACCGCGATCGACGGCAACGGCCGGCGGGTCGCCTGCGACCCGGCGACCGGCGCCGCCGAGGTCGTCTACGAGTGCGCGGCGAACCTCGCGTGCGTCGGCGCGGAGCCGCTGGGGCTCACCAACTGCCTGAACTTCGGCAACCCCGAGAAGCGCCATGTCGCCTGGCAGCTCACCGAGGCGGTGGCGGCGATCGCACTGGCGTGCACCGAGCTCGGGACGCCGGTCGTCGGCGGCAACGTCTCGCTCTACAACGAGGCACCGAGCGGCCCGATCTACCCGACGCCGGTGATCGGGAT
>CAXTTD010000408.1:0-1102 GCA_964246945.1 uncultured Solirubrobacteraceae bacterium
CGCCTCGGGCCTCATCCCAGGCAGCCCGAGCCTCGCGCAGTGCGCCGATCACCTGACGCCGCGCATCCTCGACCGCGTGCATCGCCTCCGCCGCCTGCGTACGGCTGCGCTCGGTTCGCGGAAGGCTGAACGCCCACAGCCCGGTGTCGAGCAGCCGGGCGGCACGTCGGACGTCCGCGACGACCGCCACGCGCAGCTCCGGGCCGCGCACGCCTGCCTCGATGTGGCGCACCTGGGCCTCCATGCCGACGTTCACCAGGCCGACCAGCGCATGGCCCGCCACGACTGGCTCGGGGTCCCGGGGGTCGATGCCCGCCTGCGCGGCGAGCTCCTCGGCGGCGACGCGTGCGAGGCGATCGTGGACCTCGAGCCAGTGCGCATGCAGCGACGGGGTCTGCTCGATCATGGCCACAAAGGTGGGTACGAACTCCGCCAGATCGTCATCCATGGCGTCGAGGTCACCCACGTCTGTCTCCAGCGCGCGGACCACCGCCTCGGTGATCGACGTGCCGGGCGGTCGCGTGCGCAGCGCCGACGCGAGCCCCTCGACGAGCTCGTCGGCGCTGTCGAGCACCATCGACTCCTTGTTGGGGAAGTAGTTGTAGATCGTCTTCTCCGAGACGCCGACCCGCTCGGCGATCTCCGACACCTTCACCGCGTCGAAGCCGCGGCTCGCGAACAGCGCGGTCGCCGCGTCGGAGATGAGGCTGCGGGTGAGGCGCCGCTTGCGCTCCCGCAGTCCCTCATCGAGATGAACGGCGCGGTAGCGAGCCTCCTCAGTGCGTCGGCGACGCCGGAAGACGGCGGCCATGGCGTCGCCCATCTCGGCGGTGATGAGGTCGTCGAGGACCTCCTCTCCGGGGTTCTCGGTCTCGTGGCCCGCGAGCTCGTCCATCCCGCGTCAACTGTACCGCGAAACCCTTCACTTGACGTATTTCTTCAGTCTGTGTATTTTTACGTGCCATGACCGATTATGTGATTGAGACAGAGGCGCTCACCAAGCGCTTCGGCGACTACGTCGCCCTTGACCGGTTAGCCCAAGCCGTCGAAGACGGCCCCGTAGTAGCCGTTCTCGGCACCCAACGTGCGGGGAAGCCCACGC
>CAXTTD010000408.1:1112-3541 GCA_964246945.1 uncultured Solirubrobacteraceae bacterium
TAGGGCCCCCCCCCCCCGCCCCCCCCCACCCGCGCCGCCCACCACGTCGCCGTGGACCGGTTCGACCTCGCGGTCGAAGAGGGCACGGTCGTCGCGGTGCTCGGCCCCAACGGGGCGGGGAAGACGACGATCGTGCGCATGCTCGCCACCCTCATCCCGGCCGACGGCGGCACCGCGCGGGTCGCCGGCTACGACATCACCCGTCAGGCCGCCCGGGTCCGAGAGGTGATCTCCCTCACCGGCCAGTTCGCCGCCCTGGACCCCAACCTCACCGCGCGGGAGAACCTCGTGCTCATGGCGCGGCTGCGGCGCCGCGACCGTCACGAGGCCGGCCGCGTCGCCGACGAACTGCTCGAGCGCTTCGACGGAGGCGAGTTCCGTGACCGGCTGGTGAAGAACCTCTCCGGCGGTCAGCGCCGGCGGATCGACCTCGCCGCCGGGCTCATCGACACCCCTCAGGTGCTCGTCCTCGACGAGCCGACCACCGGTCTTGATCCCCGCAGCCGCCAGGTCGTCTGGACCACCGTCCGCGAGCTCGTGGGCGAGGGGGTCACCCTGCTGCTCACCACCCAGTATCTGGAGGAGGCCGACGCGCTCGCCGACCGGGTGGTGCTCATCGATCGCGGCCGCGAGATCGCCGCCGGAACGTCCGCTCAGCTGAAGTCGAAGGTCGGCGGTCAGCGGGTCGACGTCATCGCCGCCGACTCGACCGGCTACGCGGCGCTGCGAGAGCTGCTCGATGCCCGCTTCGACATCTCCGAGACGGTCGAGTCCCGCACCATCTCGATTCCCGCCGATGACCAGGTGCAGGACCTCGCCCGCGTCGCCGGCGAAATCGCCGACTCCGGGATCGCCGTCGACGAGGTGGCTCTGCGCCGCCCGACGCTCGACGACGCGTTCCTCGCGCTCACCGGCCACCCCGCCGAGGAGACCCCCGCCGTCCCCGAATCCGATGCCGACGCCGAGGAGGTGCTCGCATGAGCTCCATCACCGCTCACCGCCCGTCCTCGCCGCTGCGCATCGTCTCCGAGACGGCGCTGCTCACCGGCCGCTCGCTGCGGGCGATCCCGCGCGTCCCCGAGCGACTGCTCGACGTGACGATCCAGCCGGTCATCTTCATCCTGCTCTTCCTCTACGTGTTCGGCTCGGCCATCCACGTGGGCATCCCCTACAAGGACTACCTGGCCCCCGGCATCCTCGGGCAGACCGCCGCCTTCGGGATGATCGGCGCCGGCACCGCGACCGCCACCGACATGGGAGAGGGGGTCATCGACCGCTTCCGCTCGATGCCCGTCAACCGCCTGGCGATCATCACCGGCGAGGTCGTCGGCCAGTTCTGCGAGCAGCTGCTCGGGATCGTGATCACGGTCGGCGTCCTGCTGGCACTCGGCTGGAGCCCCGACCTCACCCTCGTGCACGGGATCGAGCTCGCCGCCCTGCTCCTGTTCGCGATGTTCGCCTTCACCTGGGCGGGTCTCCTGCTCGGTCTCGTCATCCGCAGCCCCGACGCGGTCCAGGGCGCGGCGTTCATCGTCGTTCTGCCGCTCACCTTCCTCGCCGGCACCTTCGTCAAGATCAGCGGCATGGACCTCATCCCGCGCGTCATCGGCGAGTGGGACCCGATCTCCCCGCTCGTGGCCACGGCCCGCGACCTCACCACCCACCTTCACAGCTCAGGCTCGCTCCCGCTCGACCATCCCGAGCTCGCGATGGTGGGCTGGAGCCTCATCCTGCTGCTCGTCTGCGTCCCGCTCGCGCTGCGCCGCTTCAATCGGGTGACCGCGGCCTGACCCGACGCCGGTCTGCGTTTCCTCACTGCGCGTCCCGGGGTAGCCGGGGCGCGCCGTGACCTTTTCCATCATCGCCCGCGACCCGGCCACCGGCGAGCTCGGAGTCGCCGTTCAGTCGCACTACTTCTCCGTCGGATCGGTCGTCCCGTGGGCGGCGCCCGGTGTCGGCGCGGTCGCCACCCAGGCGATGGTGCGGACCGACTACGGGCCGCGCGGCGTCGCCCTGATGGCCGACGGCGCGAGCGCCCCGGAGGCGCTCGCCCGGCTGCGCGCCGAGGACGACGGCGCTGCGATGCGCCAGGTGGCGATGCTCGACGCCGCCGGCGAGGTCGCCGCCTTCACCGGTCCCGGCTGTCTGTCCGCCGCCGGCGCCGTCCAGGGCGACGGGGTCTCCTGCCAGGGCAACATCCTCGCCTCCGACGCGGTGTGGTCGGCGCTGCTCGACGCCTTCCTGTGGGAGTCGGGGCCCCTCGCCCGGCGGCTCTTCGCCGCCCTGAACGCCGCCCAGGCGGCGGGCGGCGACTTGCGCGGGGTCCAGTCGACGGCGCTGCTCGTCGTGCCCGGCCGCGGCGAGCCGTGGGAGACCGTGGTCTCGCTGCGGGTCGAGGACTCCCCCGATCCGCTAGGGGAGCTCGCCCG
>CAXTTD010000409.1:0-1806 GCA_964246945.1 uncultured Solirubrobacteraceae bacterium
GAGCCCGTCAGGAGCTGCCCTTCGGAGTCGTAGACCGCGCCCTCGAGCAGCGCCGGCGGGCGGCTCCTGTACGCCGAGGCCCGGCCCGCGCTGGTCGCCTTCGGCCCGCCTCAGTCGGGCAAGTCGGCAGGACTCGCGGTGCCGGCGCTGCTCGAGTGGGACGGACCGGCCGTCGCCTCGTCGATCAAGACCGACCTGCTCGCGGCGACCCTGGCCCGCCGGCAGGCGCTCGGACGGACGTTCGTGTTCGACCCCTTCGGCCTGTCGGGGACAGCGGGCGACACGTGGTCTCCGCTGGCCGCCGCGGGCAGCTGGGACGGCGCGCTCGAGGTCGCCTGGCGACTCGCCTCCGCGGGCGAGCTCGACGGCAAGGGCGTGGAGGGCGGCGACTTCTGGGCGGTCGCCGCCGAACAGCGGCTCGCCCCGCTGCTGCATGTCGCCGCCCGCACCGGTGCCGGGATGGAGGCGGTGGTGCGCTGGTGCTACGGACAGGGCGCGCGCGAGCTCGACGCGGCGGTCTCGGAGCTCACCGGCAGCGCTCGGAACGAGTTCGAGCTCGAGGACGCCCACGCCGCCTACGACGCCCTGCGCGCGTTCGAGTCCCAGGCCGATCGCACCCGCAGCTCGATCGAGGCCACCGCGCAGGGCCTGCTGCGCGCGTACCGCTTCCGCCGGGTGCTGCACTCCGCGCACGGCTGTGAGATCACCGCCGACCGCCTGCTCGACGCGCGGGCGACGCTCTACCTGATCGGCGACGCGAAGGCCTCCAAGCTGCTGCGTCCGATCTTCCTCGCGCTGCTCTCGGAGATCGTCGACCGCGCCTACGAGCGGGCGACGCTCGCCGGGGGACGCCTCGCGCTGCCGCTGCTGCTGTGCCTCGACGAGGCGGGCAACATCGCGCCGCTGCCGAACCTCGCCGAGGTCGCCTCCACGGCCCCGAGTCACAACATCCAGCTGGTCTCGATCTTCCACGACCTCGCCCAGGCGCGCAGCCGGTACGGAAAGCAGGCCGAGACGGTGGTCAACAGCCACCGGGCGCGGATGCTGCTGCCCGGGGTCGCCGACCTCGACACGCTGCGCTACTTCTCGGGGCTCGCCGGCGAGGCGGAGGTCCGGGACACGACGCGGAGCACCGGGGCGGGCGGCGCGAACCGCACCACGGGACACCGGCGCCAGCCGCTGATCGCCCCCGAGGCGCTGCGCCAGCTCGCGCCCGGCGAGGCGCTGCTGCTCTACGGCGCCATCCCCCCGGCCCGCCTGAGGCTGCGGATGTGGTTCGCCGACCGGCGGCTGCGCCGGCTCGCGCGGGGGACCGGCGCGGGGACGGAAGTCGACGCGCCGCGGGCCGGCGGGCCGGGACTCGACCCACCGCCGGACGAGGAGCCGGAGGACAACGACACGGGAGACGACCATGAGCTGGCGTGAGGATGAGGAGTGGGCGGGCGACCCCTACGGCGAGGGCCGGGACGGCGACGAGGGGCCGTGGGATGAGGAGGGCACGCGGCGCTGGCCGCTCACCTGGCGGGGACTGCTGCCCCGCGAGCGATGGCAGTGGTGGGAGCGGCTGTGGAGCGACGTGTGCCGGCTGCGCGAGCGCTACCGGCTCGCGATCCGCTCCGAGTGGTGGGCCGACGAGACCCAGACCGAGGTCCTCGCGGCGCTCGCCGCCTGGGTGGAGCGCTACGACTCGGGCGAGTGGGACGACCCGCCGGGCAAGCTCTCGCTGTTGTTCGACCTCGAACGGGTGGGGGTCGCGCTGCGCGACGGGATCGACCCGTTCCATCCCGATCGCGACCGGGTCGCGTT
>CAXTTD010000409.1:1816-3537 GCA_964246945.1 uncultured Solirubrobacteraceae bacterium
CAGCCGACCGGCGGCATGGCTGTCAGGCGGCCGGCGGGTCCGCGGGGGGTGGGCCCATCGACGCGGAGATCTCGTCGAGCGCCGCGTTCTCGGCGTCGCTCACCGTCTTGCCGCCGATGCCGAGGAAGCCGCCCTCCTTGTGCGCGCCCGCCACCGCCTGCGCGACGGTCATCACGAACGTCTTGTAGGCGTCGGTCTCCTCGGCGGTCGCGGCCGCGTCGAGGATCGAGATCGCCCGGCGCAGGTGCTCGGTCGTCACCGCGCCGATGTCGCCGCCCGCCTGCTGCACCTGCTGCGGGTCGATCGTCGGCGGGGAGGCGATGAGCGCGTCGAGCAGCGAGCTCGTCCCGTGCTGGGCGCGAGCCTCCTGATACACGCGGCTCATGGCGAGGCTCTCGCGCAGCGTGCCGCCGCGCTCGGCGGCGATTACGCGCACGCCGGCGTACAGCGGGCCGTTGACGACCGTCGACCAGTCCTCGGCGTTGAAGTCGGCCTTGCTCGTCACGTCTGTCATCTCCTCGACTCGGGGGCAGCGATCGGCATCATTCTCGACCCCGAGCGTGGGTGGCGTCGTGGCACCGGGTGCCCGGGGTCCGGGAGCCGACGACCCGGGGCGTCCTCGGGTTACCGTAGGCCGGCGGCGTCGTTGCACCGAGGTGGGCCGGCCGTGCCCTCCGCCCCGTTCGGGGCACCGGCGGGCGCGGCTCCCTCTCCGGGGGATCCCCGGGGGTCTGACGAAACCTCGTCCAGTGCATCGCGAGCCCAATTGGAGTGCATCCACTGGAGGCACGTCTGGGCACGCATGACCAGAGCAGTCGGTGCGCGGCGCCGCGATGATTGCGATGTGTACGACGCCGCGACCCGCCGCGAGCTCGCCGAGGCGCTCGCCGACGCCTTCCTGCAGGGAGTCTGGCGCGCCGAGGACCTCGCCGAGCGCGGCGCCGGGATCCTCGACCCGCGGCCCGAGTGGATCGACGGGCTCGCCTTCGCCGCGGTCGCTCTCGGCCGCGTGTCGCCGCTCGACGGCCGCGGTCGACTCACCGCGCTCATCAGGCAGTATCTCGCCGGCCGTCCCGACGCCGCCGAGCCCGCCCCCCGGGTGTTCGCGCGGCGGCGATCGCGCGCGCGGCGCGCTCACCCTGCCCACGCGCCGCCCCGCCTGCACGAGTGGCCGATAGCGCGGATAGACTCCGTCGCCGGGCTCGCCGAGCGCCTGGAGCTGAGCGACGGGCAGCTCGCGTGGCTCGCCGACGTCCGCGGCCTCGAGCGCACCGCTGCGGACGAGCGGTTGCGCAACTATCGCTACCGCTGGGTGCCACGCTCCGGACCCCTGCCCCGACTGATCGAGGCGCCCAAGCTCCGGCTCAAGGAGGTCCAGCGCTTCATCCTGCGGGAGATCCTCGATCACGTGCCGCCCCACGCCGCCGCCCACGGCTTCACCCGCGGGCGCTCGGTGCTCACCCATGCGTCGCTGCACACCGCTCAGCCCGGAGTGCTCACGCTCGATCTCCGGGACTTCTTCGCCTCGGTCGCCGCCGGGCGGGCGTTCGGGATCTTCCGCACACTCGGCTACCCGCCGCCCGTCGCCCATGCGCTCACCGGCCTGTGCACGAACGCGATCCCCACGAGCGTCTGGAACGTCGTGCCGGCGGCGCGGACGGCGGAGCTCGGCCCGCGCTTCGCGCTCGATCGCGCGCTTGCCGCGCCGCACCTCCCCCAGG
>CAXTTD010000410.1:0-3529 GCA_964246945.1 uncultured Solirubrobacteraceae bacterium
AGCGCGGCGAGGTTGGCGGCGCCCAGCGCAGCCGGTGCGGTCACCGTGAGAAAGCGCTTGTCCCCCGGGGTGATCGCCTTGGGGTGAGCAGCGATCAGCTGCAGGCGGGCGACCGTCGCCGGATGGGCGGAGGCCGCGCTCGCTACCGCCCCGATCGTTGTGTGGCCGACCGGCGCCGGGCTGGCGAGCACCGCCTGGACCGTCGGCCCCTTCTGGACGAGCGTCGTCGCGGTGTCGACGACCTTGGGCACGAAGAAGATGCTCACGGCGATGACGATGCGGATGATGAGGCCCCACACCGACAGGCCGGTGGCGATCAGCGCGGGATTACGTCGCTCCACGGTCTCGGTGAAGCTCGCCATCCAGGGCGCGAACGCGAACGCCAGCGAGACCGCGATGCATGACAGCAAGACCACGAAGGTCGAGTAGGAGGTGGACGCGTGGGCGGCTTTCAACGCGAAGATCGTGGTGAACACCACTGCGCACACGGCGCCGAAGACCATGAACGGCTTGCGCACCCGGACCCGGTCGGAGACCGCGCCGATCAGCAGCAGCCCCGCGGCGTCGAACGCCCAGAACCAGTCACCGAGCGTGTTCGCCCGCGACTGGGTGTAGCCGAACACGGTCTCGAAGAACACCGGGAAGAAGCCGACGGCGACGTAGTAGATGATCAGGAAGACGCTGATCGCGAACGCCGAGAGCAGGATGTCGGCGTGCATCATCTGACGGAACGGGTGGCGCAGCGACTCCTCGACGTCGATGCCGGCCGCCCGGGCCTCGATCAGCTCTCGGTCCTTGCGGGAGACCATCAGCTGGTCGCGCAGCCGCGGCGAGAGCTCGCGCAGCCCGACGAGCGCGACCAGGAACACGGCCAGCCCGATGATCCCGCTGATCCGGTACTGGTCCTGCCAGGTGCGCGTGCCGGCGCCGGAGACGAACGCGGCGACCACGAGCGAGCCGAGTACCGGACCGAGCGTCCAGAAGCCCATCGCCGATGCGCGCCCGAACTGCGGGGAGAAGTCGCGGATGAGCGCGGGAGTGGCGACGAGGATGATCCCCTCCACGAACCCGATCGCCGCGTAGATGATGAGGAACGCGACCTCGGAGTGGGCGTTCGGCAGAGCGACGAGGCACAGCAGGCCGGTGAGGGCCAGTCCGGCGGTGACGATGTTCGCCCGTCCGTAGCGGTCGGCGAGGCCGGCCATCCACGACGCCGCGGCCCCCAGCAGATACGAGACGACGCTCACGTTCACGAAGAAGGTGAACGACATGTGCAGGTTGCGCAGGATCGCGGTCGCCAGCCCGCCGCTCAGATAGAGCTCGTAATACAGGACGATCGTCGTGGCCACCACGATGCCGAGGCTGAGGTAGCGACTGGAATTCGACGGATAGCGGTCGAGCGAGCGATGCCAGAGCCGCGCGTAGGGCCGTGCGGGCAGGGCGGGAACAGGTGCGGTCGTCATCGACGAGCCTCCATGGCAAGACGGCTCGGGCAGGGACGCTTGCGGCGCCCACGGGCAGCGTGGTACATCGTCGACCTCTCCTCTCAGTCGGCCCGCCGCCGCCCGCGCGAACGCGCACTCGGGGACCGCTCTTCTCTCTCGGGATGTCATGCTACAGAACACCGCGGTGCCACGGTTACACGCTCTCGATCTGTCACACGAGCCGCTCACCGGCGAGCCCCGCCTCGACGGCTCTGTCGCCTACCGCGCGGCGAGCGAGCTCGCCCCGGGCCAGGCCCCACCTCCCGGTGGGCCGGCCGCCGCCTTCCGGCTCGCCCGCCGTCGCTTCCTCGCCGGCGAGCGGATCGACATGCGGGCACTCGCCGCCGAGCTTGGCGTCTCGCGCCCGACGCTGTACCGCTGGACCGGCTCGCGCGAGCAGCTGCTCGCCGACGTGCTGTTCGCGCTCTCGGACGCCGTGTTCGCGCAGGCGCTGCGGGAGACCGCGGAGCTCTCAGGGCGCGAGCGCCTGCTCGCGGTGTTCCGCATCCACGTCACCGGGGTCGTGCTCAGCCAGCCGCTGCAGGCGTTCCTGCACCAGGAGACCCAGGCCGCCCTGCGGATCATCACCGCGCGCCACGGGTCGGTGAACCCCCGGACGGTTCGCCGGGTCGCCGGCCTCTACCGCGCCGAGCAGGCGGCGGGCGACTTCGCGCCCGGCGCCGACGTCGACACGCTCGCCTTCGCGGTCGTGTGCCTGGCCGAGAGCTTCATCTACAACGACGCGAGCGCCGTGATCGAGCCCGAGGTCGAGCGTGCCGGCGCGGTGGTCGCCCTGCTGCTCGGCGCTGACTGATCGCGACCGCTGCTCAGCGGACGACGACGTTCACCAGCTTGTCGGGCACGACGACGACCTTGACCACCTCGTGCCCGTTCATGTGACCGCGGACGCCGTCGGCGGCGAGCGCGAGCGCCTCGAGCTCCGCACGCGAGCTGCCTGTGGGAGCCCTCACCCGGTCGCGAACCTTGCCGTTGACCTGGCAGACAAGCTCGAACGTGTCGGCGGCGAGCATCGCCGGGTCGGCCACCGGCCACGCCTGCTCCCACACTCGCTCGCCGGTGAGCCGCGCGTACACCTCCGCGCCGAGGTGGGGGGCGAACTGGAAGACGAGCGAGGCGGCGGTGGCGGTCGCGAAGCGCCGCGCCTGAGGGTCGGCGTCCGCGGCGTCCGGATGGGTGAGATCGTTGACGAGCTCCATGATCGCGGCGATCGCGGTGTTGAAGGCAAAGCGGCCGTCGATGTCGCCGGTGACCTTGTCGATCGTCCAGTGGGCCTTGCGCACCAGCGCGAGCGCGGCGCCCGCCGGGGCGGCGGGCGGGCGAACCGCCTCCGGGGAGGCGACGCTTCCCTCCGCGGCGCTCTCCCCCAGCCGCCACAGCCGCGACAGGAACCGGTGCACGCCCTCCAGCGATTTCTCGCTCCAGGCGGCGTCCTGGTCGGGGGGGCCGATGAACAGCACGTAGCAGCGGGCGGCGTCGGCGCCGAAGCGTTCGATGATCGGCACCGGGGAGATGACGTTGCCGCGCGACTTCGACATCTTCTGGCCGTCGGGGCCGAGGATCATCCCCTGGGTGAACAGCGCCGCGAACGGCTCCTGCACCGAGAGGTAGCCCATGTCGGCGAGCGCCTTGACGAAGAAGCGTGCGTAGAGCAGGTGGAGGATCGCGTGCTCGACCCCACCGATGTACTGGTCGACCGCCATCCACTGGGCGAGCACGCCCGGGTCCCACGCGGCGGCGTCGTTGTGGGCGTCGCAGTAGCGCAGGAAGTACCAGCTCGAGTCGACGAAGGTGTCCATGGTGTCGGTCTCACGCCGGGCCGCGCCGCCGCAGCGCGGGCAGCGCGTGGACACCCAATCCTCGGCGGCGGCCAGCGGTGAGCGTCCGCGCGGCTGGTAGTCCTCGATCTCGGGCAGCAGCACCGGCAGCTCGTCCTCGGGCACCGGGACCATCCCGCAGCTCTCGCAGTACACGATCGGGATCGGGCAGCCCCAGTAGCGCTGGCGGGAGAGCAGCCAGTCGCGCAG
>CAXTTD010000411.1:0-3511 GCA_964246945.1 uncultured Solirubrobacteraceae bacterium
CGACATCTACGGGGTCGCGGTCACCGGCACCTTCATCCTCAACACGATCCTGTTCACGGCCCTCGCGCGGGTGATGTGGAAGACCCCGTGGTGGAAGCTCGCGCCACTGTCGGCGACCTTCCTCATCGTCGAGGTCGCGTTCTTCTCCTCGAACCTCGCCAAGGTCGCCCACGGCGCGTGGGTGTCGCTCGCGGTGGGGCTGTTCGTGGCGTTCGTCATGGTCACCTGGCGCAAGGGCCGGGAGATCCTCACCCGCAACCGGGTCGCTGAGGAGGGGCCGCTCGAGACCTTCCTCGCCGACCTGTCCATCTCCGAGCACCCGCCGACGCGGATCCCCGGCACGGCGGTGTTCCTGTCACCGAACCCCGCGACGACCCCGCTCGCATTGCGCGCCGAGGTCGATCGCATCAACGCCCTGCAGGAGCACCTGCTGATCGTCTCGGTGATGCCGGTGGGGATCGCCCACGTCGACCTGCCCGATCGCTGCGCGGTCGAGTGGCTCGGGCGCGGCCTCTACAAGGTCGTCCACGTGAGCCTGCGGATGGGCTACCGCGACCGCATCGACGTGCCGGCGGCGCTCGTCGGCGCGCGCAAGCGGGGGCTGCTGGCGCGCAATCTCGACCTCGAGCACGCGAGCTTCTTCATCTCGCGGATGTCGATCGTCCCCACCGGAACCTCGGAGATGGGCCGCTGGCGCAAGGCGCTGTTCGTGTTCATGGCCCGCAACTCCTCGAGCCCCCTGGAGCAGTTTCACCTGCCGGTCGACCGGACGGTGATGCTCGGCTCCCAGGTCGAATTCTGAGCGAGCGCGCCGCCTGACGCCCGGCCGCGCTACTGGGCGACCGGTTCGAGCAGCAGCACCGGGATCTCCCGGTCGGTCTTCTTCTGATAGTCGGCGTAGTCGGGCCACACCGCCACCGCCCGCTCCCACCACGTCGTCCGCTCCTCGCCGGAGAGCGTCCGGGCCTCGTAGTCGCCCTTCTGCGGACCGTCCTGGACCTCGACCAGCGGATGGGCCTCGAGGTTGCCGAGCCACACGGGGTTGTTCGGAGCGCCGCCCTTGGAGGCGACCGCCGCGTAGGCGCCGTCGTGCTCGACCCGCATCAGCGCGAACTTGCGCAGCTTGCCCGTCTTGGCGCCCTGAGTCGTGAGCACGACGACCGGTACTCCGCGCATCGTGGTGCCCTCGGTCCCACCCGAGCGCTCGATCGTCTCCACCTGCTCGTTGACCCATTCGGCGCTGCCCGGCTCGTATTCACCCTGAAGCGGCATGTCGTCGGCTCCTCTCGCGTTCGTGTCTCCCTACAGGGTGCCACGTCCGCTCGGCAGTGCGTCGCCCCCCGCCCCGGGCGGGTAGCCGAGCAGAGGAACCGCTTGGAAAGGACGCTCGAAATGCCCGAGACGACGCACGTACCGCAGCTCAGCCTGAACGATGACCGCCGGATCCCGCAGCTCGGCTTCGGGGTCTTTCAGATCCCGCCGCAGGACACGCGCGAGGCGACGGCGCTCGCCCTCGAGGTCGGCTATCGCCATATCGACACCGCCGAGATGTACCGCAACGAGCCGGGCGTCGGCGAAGCGGTGCGTGACTCGGGCCTTGACCGCGACGCGGTGTGGATCACCTCGAAGCTCTCCAACCACGATCACACGCCCGACGCGATCCGCCGCGCGTTCGAGGACACGCTGGCGAAGCTCGGCACCGACCACGTCGACCTGTTCCTCATCCACTGGCCGCTACCCACCCGCGAGGACAGCGACCTGCTCGTCCGCTGGAAGACGCTCGAGGCGCTCGCCGCCGACGGGCGGGCGCGCTCGATCGGCGTCTCGAACTTCCAGGTCGCGCACCTGGAGCGCCTCGCCGCGGAGGCCGACGTGGCGCCCGCGGTGAATCAGATCGAGGTCCATCCGTACCTCGCCAACGCCGAGCTCCGCGCGTACGGGGATGCCCACGGGATCCGCACCGAGGCGTGGTCGCCGATCGCCCAGGGCGCAGTGCTCGAGGATCCGGCGATCACCGCCGTCGCGGCCGAGCTCGAGCGCACCCCCGCTCAGGTCGTGCTGCGCTGGCACATCCAGCACGGCCACGTCATCTTCCCGAAGTCCACGACACCCGCCCGGGTGCGGGAGAACTTCGACATCTTCGACTTCGCGCTCTCGCCCGAGCAGGTGTCGCAGATCGACGGCCTCGACCGTGGCGAGGACGGGCGAACGGGACCGAACCCGGACGACTTCACCGGTGGGTAGCCCGATTCGAGCGCGCCCTGAACGGACAGAATCCACATCAACTGACCCCATGACAAGGAGAGCGTGATGCCATCGAAGGGAAATGCCGAATGGAACGGCGACCTCACGGGCGGCAAGGGCGAGTTCACTGCGGGTGACTCGATCCACGGCGAATACTCGTTCAAGTCGCGCTTCCAGGACGGCCCCGGCGCCAACCCCGAGCAACTGATCGGTGCCGCCCACGCGGCCTGCTACTCGATGGCATTCTCGAACATGCTCGCCGAGGCCGGCCACACTCCCGATTCGATCAAGGCCGACGCGACCGTCACCCTGAAGATGGTCGACGACGTGCCCACGATCACCAAGATCGCCCTCGTGGTCGTCGGCACGGTCCCCGGACTGGACGACGCGGAGTTCCAGAAGACCGCGCAGGAGGCCAAGGAAGGCTGCCCGGTGTCCCGCGCCCTCGCCGGCGTGGGCGAGATCACGCTCGACGCGACCCTGCAGTAGCGGTTCCGCGACGTGCCGCGACCCTGACTGGTCACCCCGGAGCCGGGGTGACCAGTCCAGTCTCGTAGGCGAAGACGACGATCTGGACCCGGTCGCGGAGCTCGAGCTTGGCGAGGACGCGGCCGACATGGGTCTTCACCGTCGCCTCGGTGACGAACAGCCGCTCGGCGATCTCCGCGTTGGAGAGCCCGCCGGCGACGAGTCCCAGCACCTCGAGCTCGCGCGCGGTGAGCCCGGCGGCCCGTCGCTCGCCGTCCCGGTTCGGGCGTCCGGCGTCCGGCAGCCGGTGGGAGAACGTCTCGAGCAGGCGGCGGGTGACGCGGGGCGCGAGCACCGCATCGCCGCCGGCCACGGCGCGGATCGCCGACAGCAGCTCGGCCGGCGGGGCGTCCTTGAGCAGGAACCCGCTGGCACCGGCCCGCAGCGCGGCGTAGACGTACTCGTCGAGGTCGAAGGTGGTGAGGATGATCACCCGCGTCGTCGATCCGGCGTCGACGATCTGGCGGGTGGCCTCGACGCCGTCCATCTCGGGCATCCGCACGTCCATCAGCGCGACGTCAGGAGCGAGGCGGGCCACCTGCGAGACGGCGTGCGCGCCGGTCGCCGCCTCCCCCACGACCGTGAGGTCGGGCTGACTGTCGATCACCATGCGGAACCCCATGCGCATGAGCTCCTGGTCGTCGGCGATGAGCACGCGGGTCATCGCAGTGCCCCGACCTCGGCGCCGAGCTCGAGGCGGACCCGCCAGCCGCCCCCCGGCTGGGGACCGGCGTCGAGC
>CAXTTD010000412.1:0-3508 GCA_964246945.1 uncultured Solirubrobacteraceae bacterium
ACCCGCGTTCGCTGCCGTCAAGACGAAGCGGGCACAAGTGCCCCCGCGTGGTGCGGGCGCGGGTGGCTGCCCGGTTGTGCCCGCTGTCCGGGCACACTTGCCCCCGCGTCGTGCGGGCGCGGGTGGCTGCCCGGTTGTGCCCGCTGAGAGCGGCTGTCGCTATCCGCGTTCTGCCTTCGGAAACGCTGAGAGATCCCACTCACGCCGGCGGCGCCGGCCGGTGAGTGATTTCGGCCCGCGGCGGCACCGTTGATTTCGTGCCACGCGTCGTGCTGAGGCGGACGACTGGCGCGGAAGCCGCGGATACCGCGGAGAAGTGGCCATCGGACGGTCGCGAACCGATCGTTGGCACGTAACCGACGAGCCTCAGGGGATCGGTGCGCTCCGGGAGTTCCGCGACAGCCTCCTGGCCGGGCACAAGGCCCCCGCGTCGTCCGGGCGCGGGTGGGTGTCCGGAAGTGCCCGCTGACCGGGCACAGGTGCCCCCGCGTCGTCCAGGCGCGGGTGGGTGTCCGCGTGTGCCCGCCGAGCGCCCCACGCCGTGCCGCACCGGCGGACAACCATCCCGCTGCACCGGTCCGCGCGAGCACCGCCGGCGCAGGAGATCACCGGTCGCGCCCGAACCGTCGAACCGGGATGTCATGATCCGAGCCAGCATGCTCCATTGGGACGCCGTGCTCAGCTTCGTGGTCGCGGCGGCGACCACCGCGATCCTCGCTCCGGTGGCAGGGCGGCTCGCCCGATCGCTCGGCATGGTCGATCGTCCGCGCGACCGGGGCCTCGCCACTCGGGAGACCCCGCTGCTCGGCGGCCTGGCGATCCTCGCCGGGATCGTCGTCGCCGCGGCGATCTTCGCCCCGCACGTGATCACGCTGCCGCGCAGCGCCCGCGCGTCGGGCATCCACCCGAGCGCCGACACCTGGGGACTGATCGCCGGTGCGGCGCTCATCACGCTGGTCGGCGCGCTCGACGACCGGTTCGACCTGCCGTGGTGGGTTAAGCTCGCCGGCCAGGTCGCCGCCGGAGTGGTCGCCGTCGAGGCGGGGGCGGTCGTCACCGACGTGACGATCCCGTTCGTGGGCGCCTTCCAGTTCCCCAACGCGGGCGGGATTCTCACCGTTGTCTGGCTGGTGACCCTCATGAACGTCGTCAACTTCACCGACGGCGTCGACGGCCTCGCCGCCGGGCTGTGCACGATCGACGGCGTCGCGTTCGCGGTGATCGCGTTTGACCTCGGCGTCGGCGGGGCGGCGATCCTCGCCGCGCTCACCGCCGGCGCGGCGCTCGGCTTCCTCGCCCACAACTTCCATCCCGCTTCGATCTTCATGGGCGACGCGGGCGCGAACCTGCTCGGCTACATGCTCGGGGTCGCCGCGGTCGCCGGCTCGCTGAAGACCAACGCGGTGGTGGCGCTGGCCGTGCCACTGGTCATCCTCGCCGTCCCGTTCCTCGACACGAGCTTCGTGGTGGCCAAACGGCTGAAGTACCGCCGGGCGCCGTGGCAGGCCGACGCCGAGCACTTCCACCACCGCTTCTCCCGGATCGGCTTCTCCCCACGCAAGACGGTCGCCTACCTCTACGCGTGGGCGGCGATCCTCGCCGGCCTCGCGGTGGCGCTGCGCCTGCTGCCCTACCACACCCAGAACACCGGGCGCTACGACTGGCTGTGGGTCGGCGTGCTGATCGGGCTGGGGGTGCTCGCCATCGCCGCCTCGGTGTACCTCGTGTTCGTGCTCGAGATCCTCAAGTTCCGCCGCCGGCGCATCGTCGAGCTGCGCCGCTCGCATCCGCACGCCTCCGAGCCCGAGGTGCAGGCCCGGGCCGCCCGTGAGGCCGACGACGGGGAGTTTGAACGGGTGCGATGAGCGAGCGCGTCGCCCTGCGGGACATGGAGGCGTTCGTCACCGCCGACGGCTCGAGCATCCGCGAGCTCGCCGGCCCCACCCCCCGCAGCGCCGACAGCCGCCATCAGAGCCTCGCCGAGGCGACGCTCGCGCCGGGGAGCGAGACCGCGGAGCACTTCCACCCGCGCAGCGAGGAGATCTACCACTTCGTCTCCGGCAGCGGTCGGATGCGCCTCGGGTCCCACGAGGATGCGGTCACCGCGGGTGACTGTGTCGTCATCGCGCCCGGAACGCCGCACAAGCTCTACAGCGACCGCTCCGGTCCGCTCGTGCTGCTCTGCTGCTGCGCGCCGCCGTACTCCGACGACGACACCGTGATGACCGGCGGGTAGAGCACCGCTGTCCGGTCTCACCCGCACCGAACGCGTCGGCCTGTGCGCCGTCGCGGGCCTCACCGTGCTCGCCGGCATCGCCCGCTACGTGGGCGGCGTGCCGGACATCGTCGCGTTCGTGATCGCGGGTCTCGCGCTCGGCGGTGGGGCGTGGATCGTCTCCTTCGCCACCGAGCAGGTCGGCGCCCGGCTCGGCGTCGCCACCACCGGGGTCCTGCAGGCGACGCTCGGCAACCTGCCCGAGTTCTTCGTGGTGCTGTTCGCGCTGCAGGCGGGCGAGCGCGTCATCGCCCAGACGGCGATCCTCGGCTCGATCATCGTCAACGCGCTGCTGGTGCTGGGCAGCGCGATCATCGTCGGCGCCCGCCGCGCGCCTGACGGGATGATGCGCTTCAGCCCCCGGCTGCCCAACGACACCGCGACGCTGCTGCTGATCGCGAGCTTCATCATCGTGCTCGTCGGCCTCGCCGCCGGCGCCCGGGATCCGGCCTCCCACCACCTCACCGCGATCTCGGTGGTGGGCGCGGGGGTACTGCTCGCCGTCTACGGGTTCTGGACCCGGCAGTACCTCACCGGCGCCGCCCCGCCGCAGGACGCCGTCGAGACGCCGCGCCTGTCCCAGACGGCGAGCCTCGGGCTGCTCGTGCTCGCGGGCGTCGCCTCCGCGTTCGTCTCGGACTGGTTCGTGAAGGCCCTGGAGCCGACGATCCACCAGCTCCACATCTCGAGCGCGTTCGCGGGCCTCGTGATCGTCGCCATCGCGGGCAACGCGGTCGAGCACGCGGTGGGGATCGTGCTCGCCGCCAAGGGCCGCTCGGAGCTCGCCATCTCGGTGATCAAGGCCTCGGTCGGCCAGGTCGCCGCGTTCCTGTTCCCGGTGCTCGTGCTCGTCTCGCTGCTCACCTCCACGACGCTCACCTTCGCGCTGCCGCCGGTGTTCATCGGCGCGCTCGCCGCCACGGCGCTGATTATGTGGCAGATCACCGGCGACGGCGAGGCGAGCGCGTTCGAGGGGGCGGCGCTCATCGGGGTGTTCGTGGTCATCGCCGTGCTTGCGGCCTTCGAGTGACAGCGAGCCCACGAGCGAGACGACGGGCAGCCCGGAGGGCATCGGCCGGGCGCCACAACTTCGGTGGCCCAACGGGGTTCCCCCGGGTACGGTTCCCGCACCACCCGAATCCCCCGAGAAACGTCGCCATGTCCCACCCGCTGTCCCGCCGCGTCGCGGCCCTCGCCGCCGGCGCCGCGTTGTCCACCGGGATCGCTCTGCTG
>CAXTTD010000413.1:0-245 GCA_964246945.1 uncultured Solirubrobacteraceae bacterium
CGCCCGCCCCGATGACGCGCCCCGCCGCGCCGGTCGCCGCCACGCGCACGTCCGCCCCGTCGACCGACGACGCGACGCCGCCGGCCACCGAACCGACGACGTCAGCCGCCGCGACCACCACCCATCCCGCCTCCTCGGGCGGCTCGAGCGGCGGGCCCCTCGTGACCAGGCTCACTTCGCGCTCATCGGCGACGGGCACGGGCGGGCCCCCCGCCGGGGCCCCCCCGCGCCCCCCCGCCACGCCC
>CAXTTD010000413.1:255-1942 GCA_964246945.1 uncultured Solirubrobacteraceae bacterium
GGACCCCGACGAGCGACCCGTCGACGACGGGCTCGTCAACCGGCGGGTCGACCACGAGCGGATCCTCGACGACGTCCGGCACCACGACTTCCGGCACCACCACCTCTGGGGTGACGGCCGACCCGACGGGCACCACCCCAGGCACCACCGACCCGACGAGCACGGACCCCACGTCGACGGCGGGCACCGGGACGATCGCCGACCCCACCACCGGAACCACGACCGTTCCCCTCACTGGCTCCGGAACCGCGAGCCCGCCGCCGACGACGGGCACCACGAGCCCGGGGACGGCGAGCAACCCGGGGACGGCGACCGGGATCGTGCCGACGGTGAGCTCCGCGAGCACGTGGACGGGGGCGGGCAGGCGGACCCGGCTGCGCACGTGGCGCTACGCGCTGCGGGGCGTCGCGGCGAGCTCCGCCACCCTGCGCTGAGCGCCGAGAGCCTCCGGGCGGGGTTTCAGCCGACGTCGGGGGTTCAGCCGAACCGACGCCGGAGGGTTCGACCGACGCCGGGGGTTCGACCGACGCCCGGGGTCAAGCAACGTCCGGGGTTCAACCAACGTCGTGCAGGGATGGGATCTCGGGGCGCTGCACGCCGTCGGGCAGGCGGCCCTCGGCGGCGAGCTTGTCGAGATGAGCCGCCAGGGTGACCGCGGCCGCCGGTCGCAGCGCCGCCGGGACCTCGCTCCAGGCCGCGTCGAGGAGATCCCCGACCGATCTCGCGCCCGAGGCGAGCGCGCCGAGCAGCCGCTGCTCTCGGTCAAGACGATGCGCGAGATACTCGTCGAGCTTGGCGGCGGGATCGGTGACGAGCGGCCCGTGCCCGGGGCACAGGACCGCGGGCGTCCGGGCCCGGAGCCGCCGCAGCCCCTCGAGGTAGCCGATGAGCGCCCCGGGGTCCGGGGCCACGAACACGCTGCCCTCGCCGAGCACCGCGTCGCCGCTGAACGCCACCGACCCGGCGAGGTACGCGAGATGGTCGGGGGCGTGGCCGGGCGTCGCGAGCGCGATCAGCGGGCCAAAGCCGCCCCCGTCGCCGAGCCGGACCTCGACCGGGCCGCGGGCGCCGGCGAGCCGGACGTCGGGAAACCGGGCCCGCAACGCCGGCAACCCCTCGGTGTGGTCGGGATGATCGTGGGTGAGGGCGATGCCGCCGAGACCGCCCCGCCGCTCGAGCTCGACGATGAGCGCGTCACGGTGCGCCCCGAGGTCCGGACCGGGGTCGAGCAGCCACGCCGGGTCGCGCCCGACGATCCAGGAGTTCGTTCCGCTCAGCGTGAACGGCCCCGGGTTATCGGCCCGCAGCCCCACCACGTCGAAGCCCGGAACCTCGATCCGCGCCGCCATCGCCCTCCAGGCTAATGAACTCGCCGCCGGCTGCCGATACGGGTCGTGGCTGACCAGGACGGGCAGTCATCTCCCCAACATCCTCTCCTCCAAGCGAAGCCCCCGGTGAATGCCGGGGGCTTCGTCGTATCGGGGGTGCCGGCCGGTGCCCGGCGACCAGCACGCGTGGAACCCGCCGATGCGCACGCCCCCGATCACCGCGCGCAGACTGCACGTGGGCGCAGACTTGCACACGGATGGGGATCATTGCCGATTACGAGGGCAAGAGCCCAGGACGTGGGGGCATTCAGTCGCGGGGGGGGGGCGCGCCCCCCCAGGGCCCGGCCCCCCCCCGCCGC
>CAXTTD010000413.1:1952-3508 GCA_964246945.1 uncultured Solirubrobacteraceae bacterium
GCCCTCTGCCCGGTCCGTGGGGGCTTTCTGGCGCGGGTGCCGGCCGCGCACCTGGCGTCGGTAACCCGCGATCGACCACGCTCTGAGATAAGCCTTACGCTCGTTCGGTAGAACCAGCCGTCGAGGGGCAGGACGCCCCTGCGCCCCGTCCAGTGCGCCCCCGCTGGGCGGGGCCATTTCTTTGACTGCTCGACTTCTGCCTGTCGAGGCGCCGCCAGCCGGGGCCGGCGGGGGGTGCCGTCCTGCGTGAGCGGATTCTCGTTGCGCAGCTCGCTGAAAACCAGGCGGATCCTCTAGTTGCTGGTGTCACGCACCCGCAGACGGACTAGAAGATGAGCTCACGTCGGCCGCTCTCGGAGAAGACGATCGCGTTGCCCTCGTGCGCGAATTCGTCGTCGTGGCCGCAGGAGTGCCTTTAGATCCGTCGGTGGAGGTGGAGCGGCAGCGGCACGCTGATTGGTCGGGCGGCGCCCGCATGAGCCCGTCGATCGCGTCTCGGTAGCCGGCGAACTCCCACTCGTTTCGGTTGCGGAAGCCTGCGCCGCCGGCGATGTGCTCGGCGCGGTCGGCTGACTCGCACTCACCGTGAAGCGCGCGTCTCGCCCGGACGCTCGCGCCGCCGCGCGTGCGACGCCGGTCGGTTTCGCGCCGTTTGTCCGCGCGCGGGCGATCGTTGTCCTCTTTTCCGCGGATACCGCGGCTTCCACGCCACGCGTCCACGCCCAGAAGAGCGTTGTCCATGTTCCGCGGATACCGCGGCTTCCACGCCACCCGTCCACGCCCAGGCGCGCCTTCCGCGCCCGCGGCGGGCTCATCAACCGCCGACACGCCCCCGCCTCCCCGCGATTTAGACACTCATACGACGACCCTGCGCCGCGCACGCCGGTTCCGCCGAAGTCTCACCTCACAGCGCCAACGCTCTGCGACCGAGCGCGCCGGTCGCTGCTACCGACCACCTGGACCCGTTCAGCCCCGGCGCAGACGAAACCCCTGCACACTCGCTCGCGGTTTTCGCACCGCCAGAACGAAAAGCCCGCCGGGCAGCGGGCTTTCGCACTTCTTCGCTGGTGAGGCGATCAATCGGGGCGCCCGGATTCGAACCGGGGACCTCACCGACCCGAACGGTGCGCGCTACCAGGCTGCGCCACGCCCCGAATCAGACCGCAGTGTATTCGACGCCGGCCACGCGGCGGCGTGCCGGGTAGCGCGACCGCGCGGCGAGCGATCGGGGCTACTTGCCGAGCAGGCCGGAGAGCGTGCCGAGACCCGTGGTGACGCCGCTCACGGTCGTGCCGGTCGCGGGGTGACGCCGCTCACGGTCGTCCCCGCGCCACTGGTCACCCCGGCGACGGTCGTTCCCGCGCCGGCGGTCACCCCGGACGCGGTCGTCCCGGCGCCGCCCGTGGCCGCCGAGACCGTGGTGCCGACACCCGTGGTCACCGTAGTCGGCGAACCGGTGGTGACGCCGTGCACGACGGTCTTCACACCGGTGGTCGCGCCGGAGGCCGCCGTCGTGACCCCGTTGGTCGCGCCCGAGGCCGCCGTCGTGACCCCGT
>CAXTTD010000414.1:0-3505 GCA_964246945.1 uncultured Solirubrobacteraceae bacterium
TCCGGCTGTAGTCGTACTGGACGTTGCCGGTCGCGGCGAGGAACTGGTGCTCGCGCACCACGACGCCCGCTCCGGAGGGGAGATGCAGCGCCGCGATGTGGCCGGGCGCGTCGCGGCTGAAGGCGATCTCGCCCGCCGACTGCGCCTCGAGCAGCAGCAGCGGCATGCCGCCGAACGTCCGACGCTTCAGGCCCTTGCGCAGCGGGTGCAAACCGATCTCCATCTGCGGGTACTTCCACAGCAGCACGTGGTGCTCGAAGTAGACGGGGATCGCGCCGTCGAGGGCCATGTGCAGGACGGGGACGAGCTCGCCCTCCAGGCGGTACTGCACGCCCGGGGCGGTCCCCTCGGCGATCGAGGTCGGCAGGATCGTGGGTGTGCTGGCCATCGCGGGCTCCCTGGGAAGGGGTCGACGGCGCTGAAGCAGCAGCGCGGGGCGGCGGCGGGCTGCCCGGCGACCGCCAGCCTACCCACGAGCATGGGCGCGCGCGAGCCGCGGCTGGGACGACCAGACCGCGCGGAGACCCCTGAGCGGGCGATAATCGTGTTGATGCCCCCGATCTACGTGAGCGGCCACCGCAACCCCGACACCGATTCGATCGCCGCCGCGATCGGCTACGCCGAGTTCAAGGGTCGGATCGATCCGGACGAGCGGTATCAGCCGGTTCGCCTCGGCGAATGCAACAACCAGACGCGCTGGCTGCTCGCCCGCAGCGGCGCCAAGGAGCCACGCTTCCTCTCCCACATCATGCTCCGCGCCCGCGACGTGATGCGGCACAAGTTCCCGGTCGCCCGCGCGGGCGACCCGGTGCGCGAGGCCGGCCGGGCGCTCGTCGACGCCGGCTACGAGCTGGTCCCGCTGGTGGACGACGACGGCGCGCTCGTCGGGGTGCTCACCGAGCGCGCGCTCGCCCGCCGCTACATCCGCGACTCACTGCGTACCTCGACCCTCGAGGATGCCCCGACGCTGCTCACCACGGTGCTCGCCGTGCTCGAGGGCACGCTGGTGCTCGGCGAGGAGCGGCGGCTCTCCGGCCGGGTGTGGGTGTACGCCATGGACCCGCTCACCGACAGCGGGATCTCCGAGGGCGACGTCGTCGTCGTCGGCAACCGACCCGACGCGCTGATGCGCGTGGTCGAGCTCGGCGCCGCCCTGGTCGTCGTCTCCAACCGCGCGGCGGTCTCCCCGGAGGCGATCGCCGCCGCGGAGAAGCGGGGCACCGCACTGATCGTCTCCCCCCTGGACAGCTACGTGTGCGGGCGGATGGTGACGCTCGCCGCCCCGTGCAGCGCGCTGATGGAGACCGACCCGCTCACCGTCCCCCCCGACTTCCTGCTCGACGACATCGCCGAGCAGATCAAGTGGCTGCACTACGGGACCGCGATTGCCGTGGACAAGACCGGCCGCCCGGTGGGGCTCGTCACCCGCTCCGACCTCGACGCGCCCGCGCGCCGGCGGATCATCCTCGTCGATCACGCGGAGACCTCTCAGGCGGCCGTCGGCATCGCCGAGGCGGAGATCGTCGAGATCCTCGACCACCATCACATCGGCTCGATCGAGACCCGCATCCCGGTCGCCGCGACGTTCGACCCGGTCGGCTCCACGAGCACCCTGATCGTCGAGCGGTTCCGCGACCGGGGGCTCGAGCCGGAGCGTTCGACGGCGTTCATGCTGCTCGGCGCGGTCCTCTCAGACACCGTGATCCTCAACTCGCCGACGACCACCCCGCGCGACCACGCGGTCGTCAGGTACCTCGAGACTCTGCTCGATCTCGACGCCCGGGAGCTCGGGCGCGAGATGTTCGAGGCGTCCGCCGACGTCTCGGACCTGTCCGCCGACGAGATCGTCAACCACGACGCCAAGCGCTACCAGGTCCGCGGCGAGCAGGAGATCTGCATCGCCCAGATCGAGGTGGTGGGCGACGCGCTCGACGCGCGCCACGAGGAGCTGCTGGCGGCCCTGCAGCATCATCGCGAGGCCAAGGAGCTCGCCATGTACGCCCTGATGATCACCGACGTGATCGCCAAGGGCACCGAGATGCTCGTCTCCGGGGACGTTCAGGCGGTCGCGCGCTCCTTTGGCGTCGAGGTGAGCGACAGCACCATCGAGCTGCCCGGCGTGATGAGCCGCAAGAAGGAAGTCGCCCCCAAATTGATGGCGGCTTTCTAGGCCATCCCGTCGTCGGGCGCGACGTCGAGCGCGAGCTCGACCCTCGGAGCTTCGCCCCATAATTGCTCAAGCCGGTAGTGCTCCCGGGTCTCCGGGGTGAACACGTGGACGACGATGTCCAGGTAGTCGAGCAGCACCCAGCGGCCCTCGGCGAGCCCCTCCACCCGGCGGGGCAACAGGCCGTCACGGTGTTTGAGCCCCAGGTGGATGCCGTCGTGGATTGCCTTCACCTGGCGGTCGCTGCGGCCGGTGGCGATGAGCAGGTAGTCCGCGTAGCCGACCATGCCGCGCAGATCGAGCGCCATCGTGTCGAGTGCCTTGCGGTCGGCGGCGAAGTGTGCGGCGTCGGCGAGGATCTGCTCGGGGGTGAGCTCCCGGCCGTCTGACGCCTCGATCTGCTGGGGTGCGTTGATCATGCTCTCCCTGGTGGTGGTGTGGGTGGTCGGTCCTCACGGTAGAGCCCCTGGGCCTCGATGTGCTCACGGACCGAATCGGTGACCAGGTAGCGGATGGGGACGCCGGCGCCGACGCGACGGCGGATCATCGTCGAGGAGATGCCGACGCTCGGCATCGAGAAGAACCGCGCCCGCTCGCCGCCGGGCAGGCCCGCGAGCGTGTGCTCGACGGTGCCCCGGGCGGTGCCGCGTCGGGTGGCGATCGCCACCGAGGCGAGCTCGAGGACCCGCTCCGGCCGGTGCCAGTCGGCGAGACCGGCGGCGATATCGCCGCCGAGGATGAGCGTGAGCTCGTCGTGGGGAGCGCGTGCGTGCAGCTCGGTGAGCGTATCGACCGTGTAGGACGGTCCCTCGCGGTGCAGCTCGATGTCGCTCACCGCGAAGCGGGCGTCGCCGGCCACCGCGCGCCGGCACAGCTCGAGGCGGTGCTCGGCCCCCGGCTCGTGCTCGACGGGCTTGTGGGGTGGGATCCGCGCCGGGACGAACAGCACCCGGTCGAGGCCGAGCTCGCGCTGGGCCTCCTGAGCGCAGATGAGATGTCCGAGGTGCGGGGGGTTGAACGTTCCCCCGAGGATGCCGAGCCGCACGATTGCCGAGCTTTCAGATCCGCGCCCACGGTCGCCCGCGGCGCCGGTTCAGGTGCGGATCTGGCCGCTGCCTTCGACGAGGTACTTGAACGTGCACAGCTCACGCAGGCCGATCGGTCCACGCGCGTGGAGCTTCTGGGTTGAGTTGCCGATCTCGGCGCCCATCCCGAACTCGCCGCCATCGGTGAAGCGCGTGGAGGCGTTCACGTACACGCAGGCGGCGTCGACCCCGACTCCGAACGCCTGGGCGGCGGCGAGGTCGGCGGTGACGATCGCCTCCGAATGCCCCGAGC
>CAXTTD010000415.1:0-3490 GCA_964246945.1 uncultured Solirubrobacteraceae bacterium
GCGGCGACCCGCCCGAGGGCCGCGGCGATCGTCGCCACCTGCGCGTCATGCACCGCCGCGGCGATCGACTCGAGGTCACCGGCGGCGAGCTGCTCGGGGTCGGCGCATACGACGCGGGCCAGCCGCGAGCGAACCTCGGCGAGCGTCGCGCCGCGGCCGTCGGGGAACGAGCAGGTGCACTGGGCGGGCGTGAGGCTCGCGCGCAGCAGGTGGGCGTCGGCGGCGATCGCGAACGTCTCCGCGGACACTGGGCAGGGCCCGCCGCCGAGCGGCACCCGCGAGACGATCGCCGCGACGTTGGTGCGCAACGCGCCGGTGTAGACGAGCTCGGAGTGGCGCAGCCGGGCGAGGTCGGTGCGGCCCCGGGCGGCGACCCGGCCGTCGATGATCGGGATGACGTCGGTCGTCGTACCGCCGCAGTCGACGAGGATCGCGTCGGGTACGGCGCGGGCGAGCAGCGTGGCCGTCGCGGTCCAGTTGGCCGCCGCGCACGCCAGCGGGTCGGCGCGCGCCCGGTCGAGGCCGACGAGCTCGCCGGCGGTGGTCATCACCCGCAGCCGGCGTCCGGGCAGTCCGCGCCGGGCGGCGTCGAGTACGGCGAGTACGCCCTCGCGCTTGCTCGCGAACACGTCGGCGAGCTCTGCGGTCGTGGTGAGCGCGACCGGGACGTCGTCGTCGCCGAGTTCGCCGACCCCGCCGACAACCTCTGCGATTGCGGCCGGCAGCGCCGCCGGCGCCCGCCACAGCTCGCACGGCACCGACGCGGTCCGCGGCCGCCCCTCGCCGTCGACCGCGGCGGCCTTGGTGTTGGCACCGCCGATGTCCAGCCCGATCGCCGGCTCGGGGTCTCGTGCGGACGCCATCGGCCGCATTGCAGCAGGTCGCGCGACGGCCGCGCATGGTGTTCAGAAGGGCGGCGTGCGGCCGCTGCTTTCGCAAAGTCGCGCATCACCGCCATCAGGGCCGGCGAACGGGTCGCTGAGCCGGACCGAACGCGAACGGGCGGGCGGTCCCGTGGCGACTCGGCTGGCCCTTTACTCACGAGCAGGCGTCGGCAACGGCGGTCTCTCGGCCGCCGCTCGTCTGAGCGCTATCGCGCGAACGCGATCGCCGCAGGCAGCCGAACGAGCTGGGCGAGTCGCTCGTCGACCCTGGTGATTGCGTTCGCCGCTGAGTCAGCCGACGGCCGGCGAGTCCTTCAAGAGCAACGCGATCGCCAGGTCGCGGGCGCTCGCACGATTCCCTTGCCGCGACTGCGCTCACCGCGCGGCGCGGCTCGGGGTCGAAACATCATCCCAGCGGGGCTACTTCAGACCATCGTTCCCCCGTTAGGTCCAGATCGTGGAGAAAAAACGCTTCACGGCGAGAGCTAGGACTGGCATCTCTCACGCGGGAGGAGCCGAGCTGACCTCGAAGTGGCGCCACGGGCCTGAGTTGGCGACTTACGACGGCACGGCGGCCGGGATCGAGGACATGCTCGATCCGGCCAACAACTACCACTCGATCGTCTCGACGGCGAGTACGTCGGCTATGTCTGCGTCGGCGCTGACGCCCGAGTCGCGGATCTCCCGGCGGTGGCCGGCGTCGACGACATCGGGATTGGACTGGCTCCTGACCGTGTCGGCCGCGGCCTGAGCCGCTGGCTGCTGCCGTGAGTGATCGAGTCCCTCGAAGCGCGGGGAGGGTTGACGGGCACTGTCCTGCGCGCCGTCATCCTCGATTGGACTGGCAGCAGCTCAGCGGGCGGGGTTCGCGCCCGCCGGTGAGCATCGGGTCGGCGAGCGCCGGTATGTTGCACAGGCGATGGGGGAGGCATGACGCGCCGGTGGACGTGGTTCGGCTCTGACGGGGCGCGGGGGCGTCCGGGGATGCGCGGTCGCGTGTGTCACCGAGTTGGGGTGACCGCGATCGTCGTGCTGGGGTTCGCGACCGTGTCGTCGGCGGCGACCGCGGGGTGGACAGGGCTCCCGCTTCCCACGGGTCGTGCGCTCACCTTCTATAGGGTGTCGTGCGCGTCGCCGAGCGCGTGCTTCGCGCTGGGAGCGAGTCAGCCCGATGGGTTCGTGCGCTACCAGGGCACGCACGTGACGCGGCTTAAGCGGCCGCGGCTCGGCCGATCCGCGAGCCTCGACGCGCTGGCGTGTTCGTCGGCAACAGCCTGTGTCGCGATTGGGATGTCGGGTCGAAGTTCGAATCATGGCGTGCTGGCGTTGCGCTGGAGCAACGGGCGGTGGTCGGAGATGAGCCTTCCCGCCGGGCCGGGCCGCTCGCTGAAGGTGAGCGCCTATCAGCTCACCGGACTGGCGTGCCCGTCGACGGGGACGTGCGTCGCGGTCGGGCAGGTCAGTGGCGTCACGACCAAGCCTCACGCCGTCATCAGGCCGCTGTTGCTTCGCTGGAACGGCCAGCAGTGGTCATCGGTCCGGTCACCCCTCACCGCCGGAACACTGCGCTCGGTCTCGTGCGCCTCGGCGACCGCCTGCACCGCCGTCGGAGCCGGAACCGAGGGGCCGGCCGTGCTGAGGCTCCACGCTGGACGCTGGACGCGGGTGCGCCTCGGCCCCCGGGTTTCGCGTGCGGTCGGTTCCAGTCTGGCGTCGATCAGCTGTCCGACGGCCATCAGCTGCCTGGCCACCGGCCTGATCAATACCGCTCACCGCTCCGCTCCGGCGGTCACCCGAGTCGTCGTTCTGCGACAGACCAGTGGTGGCTGGAGCACGGAAGTGCCTCCGTTGCCGACGTTGGCCCCGGGCGATCACCCCGACCACCTGACCGACGACCTCACCGACGTCTCCTGTGGCGCTCCGGGCAGATGCCTCGGAGTCGGCACGTTCGTCAACGAGGGCCTAATCGGGTCAGGGCGACAGGGCGGCATGTCGCTTGTCTTCACGGCCACCAGCCGCCGCCCGGTCCCGAAGACCCGCGCCGGCGTCCCAGCGTCGGTTTCCTGCCCTACCGCCGCCTTCTGCCTGGTCGGTGGCTACCGCTCGATCTCGCGCTACACCCCGTAGTGACATGAGCGGGTCTGCTACGCCGGGCCCCCGCGCCGGTGCCCGCTCGCGACGGCGCGCAACAGTCGTCGGAGAGCGATCCGCGGCATAGCCGCGCCGCCGACGATGCGCATCATCCCCGTTCTCGATCTCCAGGGCGGGGGCGTCGTCCACGCCCGCCGCGGACAGCGTGACGCCTACGCGCCGCTGCGTAGCCCGCTCGTGCGCGGGTCGGAGCCTGCGGCGGTCGCGCGGGCGTTGTGCGCGGCCTGCGGGACGTCGACGGTCTACGTCGCGGACCTCGACGCGATCGCCGGCGCGTCGGTCGACGAGGTGACTCTGCGAGCGCTGGGCGCGGTGTGCGAGCCGTGGGTCGACGCCGGCGCCGTCGGATCGCTTGCCGTCGCGGCGCTCGCCCGCGCGGGGGTCGCGCGCAACGTCGTCGGCACCGAGTCGATCGGGCCCGAGACGCCGATCGACGCGCCGCCCGGCACCTCGTC
>CAXTTD010000416.1:0-3488 GCA_964246945.1 uncultured Solirubrobacteraceae bacterium
ACCCGCCACGCCGACGAGGAACGCTGGCCCGCCGGGGAGTACCCGGTGCAGAGCCGCGGGGAGGACGGGATCGCGACGTGGGTCCGGGCTGATCGTCCGCTCGAGGACGTTGACGTCGTGCTCTGGTACGTGTTCGGCATCCATCACATCACCCGTCCCGAGGACTGGCCGGTGATGCCGGTCGACACCGTCTCCTTCTGGCTGAAGCCGTTCGGCTTCTTCGATCGCAACCCGGCGCTCGACGTCGCCTCCGAACCAGGGCACTGAGGGGCGGCGCCGTCTCGCGGCCGTGAGCGCGTGGCGCCCGCGTGGTCCGGGCACCGTCTGACTTCGACGCCGTCGCCGCCCAGCTCCTACGGTCGAGGTAGGTGACGGGACCAAAGCATCTGTGGTCGGGCAGTTGGGAGCGTGAGTCTGCGGACTCGCGTCGGGCGCCGCGCGCCCAGCCGGACCAGACCCCACCTGTTCTCACACCCCCGCCCGGGCCGCCGCGCGCGCCAACTGGCCGATCGGTGGACATCTTGCGGCGTCGGCGGCGAGTCGGTGCGGCCCTCGCGGTGCTGGCGCTCGGCGTCACCGGGGTGGTGGTCGGCGTCATCGCCATCAGCGGCTCGGGCTCGCACGGCCACGTGTCGCTGGTGGGCAACGACACCGCGCCGATCACGGTGACCGCGCCGGCCCGGACCCCGACCGGCCCCGCGCAGACGGGCCCCATTCGCCAGACACTATGGCTCGGCATGACGATCGTCACCGGCGCCGTCGGCCGCGGGATCGTCGAGTCGGTGGACTCCCGCAGCGCCGCCGAGCGCGCGGGGGTGAGACCGGGCGATGAGATCGTGTCCATCTCCGGTCATGCCATCACGAGCTCGGCGAGCCTCGCTCACGCGCTCCGGACCCTCCGCGCCGGGGAACGGGTCGCGGTCCGCACCATCCGGGGGTCGAAGACCCGCCGTTTCCACATCACCGTCGGGGCTGGGTCGGCCGGTGCGCGATGACGTTCGCCGATCCGCTGGTCCTCATCGCGCTCATCGCCATCCCGGCGCTCCTCGCGGGCTACGTGGTGAACGAGACGCGTCGCCACAGAGCAGCGGCGGGATTGGCCACATCCGCGCTCGCGGCGTCACTCACCCCACGGCCACCGGGGTGGCGGCGCCACCTCCCGCCGCTGATCGTCGCGCTCGCCCTCGCGGCGTTGATCCTCGCCGCCGCCCGGCCTCGGCACGCCGTCATCGTTCCGATTCGCGGTGCGGCGTTTGTGCTCGCCAACGACGTCAGCGACTCGATGTTGGCCACCGACGTGCGTCCGACCCGACTGGCGGCGGCTCGCGCGGCGGCCACCCGGTTCGTCGCGGCGCTGCCGAGCTCCGCGCTGGTTGGCCAGATGTCGTTCGCCCGCCGTCCCACCGTGCTCCGGTCACCGACGACCGATCACCCGCTCGACGAGGCGGCGATCCGCCAGCTGGCGCCCGGGGGCGGGGGGACGGCGATCGGCGAGACCATCACCACCGCCGTGAGCCTTCTGTCGAGGCTGCGCACGCCGAGCCACACCCGGCCTCCCGCGGTGATCGTGCTCCTCTCCGACGGCGGCGCGAACGTCGGGCCCAGCCCGGTGCTCGCCGCCCGGCGGGCCAGGGTCGCGCATATCCCGGTCGATGTCGTCGCCCTGGGCACCGACCGGGGCACGATCACCGTGCACCGCCACGGCCGAGCGGTGAAGAGCCCGGTACCGGTGGAGCCGGCGGTCCTCGAGGCGATCGCGACGGCATCGGGGGGACGGGCCTACTCCGCGACGGACGCCGGCGACGCCAAGCGGATCTACACCCGTCTGGCGGCGACCCTCGGTCACCGACACGTGCTCCACAGCCTCGTCACGAGCTTCGCCGGCGGCGGGCTGGCCTTGATCATCGCCGGGGGCGGACTGTCGCTGGCCTGGTTCGGCCGATTGCTCTGATCCCAGCATCGACGATGAGAACGGACACGTGAGCGATTCAGATGACATCCGCCGCGCGCAGGCGCGGGCCGCCCTACGGGAGGTGCTGGAGGAGATCAAGCGGGTGATCGTCGGGCAGGACGGGATGCTCGAGCGGGTGCTCATCAGCCTGTTGGCCGGCGGCCACGTGCTGGTGGGGGGGGGTCCCCGGGCTCGCCAAGACGTTGACCGTCCGGACGCTCGCGCAATCGCTTGGCGGGTCCTTCGGTCGCATTCAGTTCACCCCCGATCTCGTTCCCGCCGACGTGATCGGAACCCGGGTGTGGCGCCCGGACACCGGCCGGTTCGACACCGAGCTCGGGCCGGTGTTCCACAACTTCCTGCTCGCGGACGAGATCAACCGGGCTCCCGCCAAGGTCCAGTCGGCGCTGCTCGAGGTGATGCAGGAACGCCAGGTGACGATCGGCGGCGTCAGCTATCCGGTGCCCGAGCCGTTCATCGTGCTCGCGACTCAGAACCCGATCGAATCCGAGGGGACCTACCCGCTGCCCGAGGCCCAGGTGGACCGGTTCCTGATGAAGATCGTCGTCGACTACCCGAGCGCGAGCGAGGAGGCGTCCGTGGTGCAGCGCAGTCTCGACGCCCCGGTGCAGATCGCCGAGGTGCTCGCCGTGGAGGATCTCCGCGGGCACGCCGACACCGCGCGCGCGATCAACGTCGGGCGGGACGCGATCGCCTACGTGGTCGCGCTCGTCGACGCCACCCGCCACCCGGCCCGCCACGGCCTCGCCGACCTCGCCGGGTTGGTCGAATTCGGCTCGAGCCCCCGGGGGTCGATCGGCCTCGTCCACGCCGCGCGGGTGCTCGCGCTGTTGCGCGGCCGCAGCTACGTGTCGCCGGCGGACGTCCGGGATCTGGCGCCCGACCTCCTGCGCCACCGCCTCGTCGCCTCCTATGACGCGTTGAGCGAAGGGCTCAGTGCCGACGATCTGCTGGCGCGGATCCTCGATGCCGTGCCGGAGCCAGGCCGCGAACCGCGGGGCGACGGCGACGCTGGGATGCGGCACGCCGGGGAGCTGCTCGGCACATGACCCAGCCGCTGCTGGCACCGCCGTCGCCCGCCAGGGTCCGGGACCGCTGCCCTCCGCGCTCATCGATTCGCTGCAGCCGGCACTGAGCCGCATCGTCAGCCGGATGCTGCCGGGCGATCGGCAGGCCGCCGGGGTCGGTCTCGGCACCGAGCTGGCTCAGGTGCGCCCCTATGTGATCGGCGACGACGTCCGCCACCTCGACGCCGCCGCCAGCGCCCGCACCGGCGCTCCGCACGTCCGTCTGCACGTGCCCGAACGCGCGCTGACGACGTGGCTCGCGCTCGACGTCTCGCCGTCGATGGCGTTCGGCACCGCCCGTCGGCTCAAGGCGGATGTCGCGGAGGGAACGGCACTGGTCTTCGGTCGCCTCGGGGTCGGCCACGGAGGTACCGTCGGTCTCGTCCGCTTCGGGGCCGGAACGCCGCGAGCGCTGGCGCCGCGCGGCGCCAGCGCTCGCGGCGTTCCGG
>CAXTTD010000417.1:0-3487 GCA_964246945.1 uncultured Solirubrobacteraceae bacterium
CCGACGGCGCGCTCGACCTCGGCGTGCAGGGCTACCTGCTCACCGGCGAACGGCTCACCGAGCTCACCGCGACGCTCGCGCGCGTGGTCGCGCACCCGGGCGAGCTCCTTGCGCTTGGCCGGTCGCTCCCCGGCCTCGGCGAGCATCGCCTCGGTGATCCGCACCGCGCCCAGGGGGAAGGAGACCATCTCGCCGACGTGGCGGTCGGCGACCGCGGAGAGCTGCAGGCTGCCGCCGCCGAGGTCGAGCACCGCCCCGTCGCGCAGGGTCGTCGTGTTCACCGCGGCGACGTAGCCGAAGTACGCCTCCTCGCGCGCGGCGAGGATCTCGACGGTGAGGCCGGTATCGGCCTGCACGCGCGTGAGGAAGTCCGCGCCGTTCTCGGCGTCGCGGATCGCGCTGGTGGCGACGACGTGGATGTCCTCGGGAGCGATTCGCGAGGCGCGGCAGAAGCGGGCGAACACGTCGAGCGTCTCGCTTCCGCGGGTCATCGCCGCCTCCGAGAGTCGGCCGCTGGCGGCGAGACCGGCGCCGATCCGCACCGTCTCGTAGAGCTCGTCGGTGCGCTTCCACCACGGCCCCTCGCCGTAGCTGAACACGACCAGACGCCACGAGTTGGAGCCGAGGTCGGCGATCGCCACCCGCCGGGGCGGGTCCGCGGCGCGGCCGGACACACGGGTCGATCGCCAGCTCACGACTCGAGATGTTGCGCGCACCCCCGGACGACACCGGGTCGGTGCGGCGCCGGAGCGGCTCAGACGGCGGCGCGGGAGCGCTCGCCTGCCGGCTCCCCGGGCGCGGGCACGGGCAGCGGTGCGAAGTCGTCGGTGATGAGGAAGCGCCACACCGCGCCGACGAACAGCAGCGCCATCAGCACCGCCGAGGTCGCACACTCCTCACAGATCTCGTGCAGCGTGAACAGCTCGCGATAGGTGAGGTAGCCGCTGAAGCACACGCCGATGAGGGTCATCCCGAGCGTGGCCGCGCGCGTTTCGTCGCGGTCGCGTGCGAGCAGCGACAGGAAGATTCCCACGTAGCCGATGAGGCCGATGAGCGCGACCGGGACCCCGTCGACCTTCGACCACACCGAGCTCTGCACCTTCAGGCACGTGTCCCCGCCCTTGCTCGTGCAGATCGGCTTCACGCCGGAGTAGTGCACGTAGACGAGGTAGGCGGCCAGCGCCATCCCGAGCACCCCGATCACCACCATCACGCGGCGCAGCGTGCGGCTCATGACACCTGCTTGATCAGCTTCTGGACGGTGGAGTAGGAGATGTCACCGGCGATCGCCTCGGTCTGCCTGGACCCGCTGGAGGCGATCAGCGCCGGGGTGCCGGCATTGGCCTGACCGCCCTGGAACGGCATCGTGGATGCCGTCTGGTTCTGGCTGACCACCTGCTGGGCGTACGTCGGATTGAACCGGTCCGAGTCCCATTTCTTCACGTTGAGGCCCGGGATCGCGCGTGCGAGACCGGTGAGAAACGCAGTGGTCACGTACGGCGTGTTCTCGGTCTGCTGGCGCCGGTAGAAGAGCAGGATGTAGTTCCACGCCTTGCCCTGGGCGCCGGCGGCGTAGGCGGCGGTCTGCTGCAGGCTGAACGCGTTGGGCGCCGCGTCGGGATCGTTGCTCGCCGTCTTGAACGACTTGTAGACGAGCTTCACCTTCCCGGTGCGGACCTCGTTGCTGATCAGCTGCTCCTCCGCGCTCTCGGAGAACTCCATGCAGATCGGACACTCGAGGTCGCCGTACTCGGTGAACGTCACCTTCGCCTTCGGGTTGCCGAGCGTGGTGCCCGATTGGGGGATTCCCTTCAGCAGCGCGGACACCTGCGTCGAGGCCGACGCGGTCGCCTTCGGGTCGTTGGCCTTCACCTTCTTGCTGCCGCCCCCGCTGGAGACGACGACGAGCACCACCACGACGATGATCGCGGCGACGACCACGCCGCCCAGCATCTGCATACGGCGCAGGCGCTGCTGCTTCGCCGCGGCCGCCTGCTCCTCGGCGAGCCGTCGCTGACGGGCGGCGTCCTTCTGTTCCTTGCGAGAGGCCATGGGAGAGATCGCAGCCGCCGGTGCATGTGCGCGCGCACCGCGGGGGCGAGCCCGAGGATAGCCCGGGCCGCCTTAGCCAAGCTTTAAGCGCGCCGACGACTTCGGTGAATGCATCGGCGTCCGCGGGACGCCGCTTGAGCGGTTTGAGTAGCGACGCCCGCGTTTTGCATGTTTAAGAGTTGTGACCAGGGGCTTCGCGGACCTGGACGGTCCGCCGGCTGGACTAGCATGCCGCGCATGATCACCGAGCGCAGCGACGCGCCTCCCGGTGTCACGGGGCCCGCCCCGCGGAGCCAGACTCGGCTGCGACTCGCGGTGCTCGACCGAGACCCCGGATTCATGCAGGTGCTGGTCAAGCGTCTCGACGCGCTCGGCTGCGAGTACCGGCCGCTCTCCACGGCGCTCGGCGCCGAGGGGCTCGTGCAGATGCGCCTCAACGCGCTCGTCATCGACCTCGCGGTCCTCGGCCCCGCGGGCTGGAGCTACCTCGAGCAGGTGTGCGCGCGCCTGCCCGGTCTGGCGGTCGTCGTATGCACCGGACCCTCCTCGGTGGCCCAGCGCGTGCGCGGCCTGCGCCTGGGCGCCGACGCCTGGATCACCAAGCCGTGTCACCCCGAGGAGCTCATCTGCGTGATCGAGGCCGCCGTGCGGCGCCACCGGCGTTCCGAGATGCCGACGATCGAATCGGCGGCGAGCTTTGGCGAGATCACCCTGCGTCCCGATCTGCACCAGGCGTACGTTGGGGAGCGGAGCCTCGAGCTCACCGCACGAGAGTTCGAGATCCTGCAACTGGTCTCCGGCTCTGACCGGGTGCTGCGCCGCGAGGAGATCTACGAGCGCGTGTGGGGCTACGCGATGGCCCATGGCGACCGCTCGGTCGATGTGTTCGTGCGCAAGCTGCGCCAGAAGCTCCGCATCGGGTCGCCGACCTGGAGCTACATCCACACCCACTTCGGTGTCGGCTACCGCTTCGCGCCCGAGCCCGAAGGCGTCGAGATCGTCGACCCGGGCGCCGAGCTCGGTCTCGCCGGCGCCGAGCTGCCGGACCTGCGCTCCACCTTCGCCGGCTGAGCCGCCCGGCGTTCCGTCGCCCCCCGGTAGTCGGGTCGGGGTCAACTGCGACTCTCGCCGCCCCGCGTCACAGCATGAGCACATGGTCTTCACATCCGGATCACAACTCCGGCCCCTCGAACCACCATCCTCCGCGGCAGATCGATGATGACCAAGGAGAATTCCGTGCGAACACGTCGCATCACCGCGGGTGCCGCCGCCCTCGTCGCCGCGCTCGGGGTCGCCGCCTGTGGCTCGAGCTCGTCCTCGAGCTCCAGCGCTGCCGCCTCCGGCTCGGCCACGTCGAGCAGCAGTGCCGCCGCCACCACTGGCGGCTCCAAGACCCTGGTCGGCGCCGGCTCGACGCTCGTCGCGCCGCTCGTCG
>CAXTTD010000418.1:0-3471 GCA_964246945.1 uncultured Solirubrobacteraceae bacterium
GCGACCACCCAGCGGACGGCCCTCAGGCGACGAGCGCCGGCTGGGAGACCGTGAGCTCGATCCGCGGTTCGCCATCCGCGACGTCGGCGGACCCGGCGTCGGCAGACCCAGTGTCGACGGAGCCAGCGTCGGCGGCGAGCACGTGGTCGCCGTCGGCGATCCGTCCGTCGAGGATCGCCCGGGTGAGCTCGCGCTCGAGCGTGCGGCGGATGTGGCGGGCGAGGGGACGGGCGCCGAACTCGGCGTCGAAGCCCTCGGCGGCGAGCCGGGTGACGAGCGCCGGAGCGACCTCCAGCTCGACCCCGCGCTCGTCGCGCAGGCGGCCGGCGATGCGGGCGACGATGAGCTCGCCAATCTCCCGGACCTCCGGCTCGGTGAGCGCCTCGAACACGACGATCTCATCGATCCGGTTCAGGAACTCGGGCAGGAACGCCTGCTTGGCGGCGTCCCGCATCCGGTCAGATGCCGGATCGGCGCCGCCGCCGGCGAACCCGAGGGGCCGCTTGGCCTCGCCGGCGCCGAGGTTCGAGGTCATCACGATCACCGTGTTGGTGAAGTCGACCGTGCGGCCCTCGCCGTCGGTGAGACGGCCATCGTCGAGCACCTGCAGCAGCACGTTCCACACCTCGGGATGGGCCTTCTCGATCTCGTCGAGCAGGATCACCGAATAGGGGCGGCGGCGCACCGGCTCGGTGAGCTGACCGCCCTCGCCGTAGCCGACGTAGCCGGGGGGCGAGCCGATCAGCCGCGCGACGGTGTGGGGCGCCCGGTACTCGGACATGTCGACGCGCACGAGCGACTTCTCGGTCGCGAACAGCCGCTCCGAGAGCGCCTTGACGAGCTCGGTCTTGCCGACGCCGGTCGGACCCAGGAACAGGAAGCTCCCCAGCGGCCGGTCGGGCTCGGCGAGTCCGGCCCGGGCGTGACGCACGGTCTCGGCGACCGCGCTCACCGCGGCGGACTGTCCGACGACCCGGTGATGCAGGTCGTCCTCCAGCGAACCGAGCCGCTCGAGGTCGGCCGCCACCAGCTCCCCGACGGGGATACCGGTGCGGGCCGCGACGACGTCCGCGATCTCGCGCTCGCCGACGACGCGGGAGGCGTCCTGCGCCGAGGCCACGTCCGCCGGGCGCGCGGCGAGCTGCGCCTGCAGCTTCGCGATGCGGTCCTTGATCTCACCGGCCTCCTCGTACGCCTCCGCGTCGACGGCGGCCTGCTTCTCGGCCGACAGGTGCTCGATCTCGACTCGGATGACCTCGGCCTCGGAGGCCCGGTCCGCGCCGGAGCGCAGCCGGAGCCGCGCCGCGGCCTGGTCGACGAGGTCGATGGCCTTGTCGGGCAGCCGGTACTCGGTGATGTAGCGGTCTGAGAGCCGGGCCGCGGACTCAAGCGCGGCGTCGGCGATCTCGACGTGATGGTGCTCCTCGTACTGGGAGCGCAGGCCGTGGAGGATCGCCACGGTCTCCTCCACCGAGGGCTCCTCGACCATCACCGGCGAGAAGCGCCGGGCGAGCGCCGCGTCACGTTCGATTGCCCGGTACTCGGACAGCGTGGTGGCGCCGATCATTCGCAGGGTCCCGCGGGCGAGCAGCGGCTTGAGGATGTTGGCGGCGTCCATCGCGCCCTCGGCCGCACCGGCGCCGAGCACGGTGTGAAGCTCGTCGACGAACAGGATCACCTTGCCCTCGGCGGCGACGACCTCCTCGAGCAGGCCCTTGAGCCGCTGCTCGAACGCGCCGCGGAACTGCGAGCCGGCGATCATCGAGGCGAGATCGAGCGCGACCACGCGCACCCCGCGCAGCGGCTCGGGAACCTCGCCATGGGCGACGCGCAGGGCGAGACCCTCGGCGATCGCGGTCTTGCCGACGCCGGCCTCGCCGATGAGAGCGGCGTTGTTCTTGCGCCGGCGGGCGAGCACCTCGATCACCTGCTCGATTTCGGAGTCGCGGCCGATCACGGGATCGATCCGGCCCTCGCGCGCGGCCCCCGTGAGGTCGTTGCCGAACTCGTCGAGGCCTGGGGTCTGGGAGGTCTGCTGGGTGCGCTCCCGCTGGCGGGTCGCGCCGGCGGCGGCGCGTGCTCGACCACCGGGTCCGACGCGTCCGTCGCGGCCCGCACCCGACTGGGCGGCCATGGCCTCGCGGGCGCAGCGCTCGCACACGAGCCCTGCCCGGTGCGCGCCGCCGGCGGCGAACATCACCTGCACGGAGCCGGGACGCTCCCCGCACACGTCGCACAGACGCGTGTTCGGGTTGTTCTGGGTGTCAAAGTCCACGGTTATCAATCTCCGATCTACACAGACACAACTTCTTAGTCCTCGCTTGTGAGATCGTAGCACTTGTACGATGGCTGTCAAACATACGGCCGAGAGCGCGTCGGGGGAGCCGGCTGCCTCCATGACGTTGCGACGGGCAGCCTCATCCGGATCGCCGCCGGCACGGCGCTGCAGGCGGCCAACCCACGGCGAGTCCGATCTGCTGCTCTATGCCCACGGCTACCCACCGGAGGACGCGCAGGCCGAGATTCTCGGCGACGCCGTGTGAACGGCGGCGCGCGCTCCGTCTGCACCGCGCCGGTGAGCTGCACCGCACACCTTCCGAAAGAGACGTTCGCCAGCGTGCAGCGAGCCGTAACTCTTGCTACGTTCGCGACGTGAGCGGTGACGTCTCGGTCCGCGAACTGCGCAATTACACCGCGGAGGTTCTGCGCCGCGTCGAGGCCGGCGAGCGCATCCGGGTCACCGTCGACCGGCGCCCCGTGGCCGCCACCGAGAGCATGCATGCGCGTCGGCTGCGGACGCTGCAGGCTGTGCAGTCGACCTATGCCGCTCTCGACGTTGACGAGGCCGTCGCCGCGTCCTTCGCCGAGCTGGTCGCGGTCGCGCGCCGAGCCGGACGCCGACCGAAGGTGCAGGACACCTGGATCGCGGCGACCGCCCACGCTCACCAGGTCGCCGTCAACAGCCAGGACGCCGACTTCGATGACCTGGCGATCGAGGTCGTGCGCGTCTGACCAGCGCGGACGTGACCGGCCGGACGGCGCGAGCGAGGGTATATCCACTCGGAAGCGCCGTCACGATCGATGAGCTCGACGGCGACCCTCACATTGCGCATCATCGGCTGCGCGCGGGCGAGCCGGTCTCGTGGTTGCCGTGCCTTGACGGCTGGCTCGTCACCTCCCACGCGCTCGCCGCTGCGGCGATGCACGACGCGGAGACGTTCACCGTCGACGATCCGCGGTTCTCGACCGCGCGGGTGGTCGGTCCGAGCATGCTGAGCCTCGACGGCGAGCCCCACGCCCGCCACCGGACGCCATTCGTCGCGCCGTTCCGCGCGGCGCAGGTGCATGAGCGCTTCGCAGACGCCGCGGCGGAGCGGGCGCGCGAGCTGCTCGCGGCGCTGCGACCTGCCGGGCGTGGGGGGGGGGGGGGGGGGGGGGGGGGGGGGGGGGGGGGCGGGGGGGGGGGGGGCG
>CAXTTD010000419.1:0-3462 GCA_964246945.1 uncultured Solirubrobacteraceae bacterium
GCGTGGAGGTTGGCCGGAATCGACTCTGCGCCTGAGGACCAATTCGCGGCCCGGTCTGCGCGCTCGGGTCCCTGTCCGGAGCGCTGGGCCCGCAGGCGGCGGACCTCCTGGGTGAGCTCCCGCAACGGCTTGGTGGCGCGCCAGCTCGTGCTCTGGGTCATCTCCTCCATCTCGGCCTTGTGGCGGCGGGCCTGAGCCTCGGCCTTCATCTGAATCGACACCCGGGTCAGCCGCTCGGCGCCGGCCTCGGCCTCGGCCTGCAGCGCCCGCCCCTTCCAGTCGTCATTGGCGGCGCCCCAGTTGGGCAGGCCCGCGGAGGGCATCCGCCCCAGCCACTTCTCGGCCACCCGCTTATGGGCCTCGATCCAGACGAACTCGTCGGTGACGAGCTCGAGTGAGTGGTGGTGGACGGCCTTGAAGTCAGCCGTCATCACCTTCTTCCCGGCCTCGCGCACCTGCAGGCAGAAGTCATAGTCGTAGCCATGCAGCTGACCGAGTGTCTCGTCGAAGCGCACGTGCTCGATCGCCCACGGCGACATCACGAGGATGAAACCGTCGAGCGTGTCGACCTCGCCGGTGCGAGCGTAGCCGGGGTGGTTGTCCCCGGTGAAGGTGAAAGCGTCGATCTGACCGCCGCCGTACTCCTTGTAGCGATGGGTGAACGACCCCCAGGTGACCGAGCCCTCCCACCATGCGATGTTGCGAACGTCGACAGCCCCGACACACCCGATTACCCCGACCTCGGCATCCGTGAGGGTCTCACGGATGATCGAGCAGAAATCGGGGGACGTGAGCTCGGCGTCCTGGTGGCAGAGGACGAGGGCCTCGACGCCGTCGAGCTTCTTGGCCTGGTCCATGAGCAGGTTGTAGGAGCGCATGAGCGATCCGGCCGCCGCATTGGCCATCATCACCGAGTCGGCTTCCTTGACCAACTCAAAGCCCGGCTCGGCGGCCTCGCGATACATGTCCGGAGAGGTGATGGAGCATCCGAAGACGATCATGGACCGATCAGGATACGGCCCGTGGGCGCCCGGTGTCCCCCGCGGCGGCGCGCCGACGCGCACGCGTGGCGGCTTGACCCCCGGTACTGTGCGCCGATGCCGCTCGCTTACGCGAACGCCCGGTCGGGCCCGAGCGTCGGAGTCCGATTCACCAGGGCCGCGGCGGACGGGGTGCGGGGGCGCCGGCCGCTGGAGCTGCTCCTCGCCGTTCAGCTGTGCCTGATCGCCGCTGCGGCGATCGGCGTCGCGTTCGGGCTGCCGCTGTGGGCGGTCACCGACGAGAACGCGCACGTCTCCTACGTGGCCGCGGTCGGCGCGGGCCATTACCCGCTGCTCAACCACTTCCCGATCCAGGCGGAGATCGCGCGGGTCGTGCAGCCCGCGGCGTCGTTCGGCAACGAGTCCTACGAGGCGTTTCAGCCGCCGCTCTACTACGCGCTGATGGCGATCCCGTGGGACCTGGCCAGAGCCGCGGGTGGGGTCCGGGCGGCGGTCCATGTGCTGCGGCTGCTCGACGCCGGGCTGCTCGCAATCAATGTCGGCCTCCTGTGGGCGCTCGCCCGACGCATCGCCCCCTCGCACGAGTCGGCCCTCGGGGCGTTCGCCTTCGCGCTCACCTACGTGTTGTGGCCCGGGGTCATCTTCCGCAGCGTGACGGTGTCCAACATCGCGCTGGAGATGCCGTTGACGACCGCAGCGCTCCTGGCATCGTGGATCGCGTTCGACACCGGGTCGGTGCGGGCCCTGGTCACCGCCGGCGGGCTGTGCGGGCTGGGATGGCTGTGCCGTCTGCCGTTCCCGGTCGTCGTGGTGCTGCCGGTGATCGCGTGGCGGTGTCGCCGGCGCGCGCCGCGCGCGGCGTTGGCAGCGATCGCGTTGCCGGTGATCCTGATCGCGCCGTGGCTGATCGATAACGAACGCCGCTACCACGCGCTCACCGCCGGCAAGGTCGTCCGCCTGATGCAGGGGGGGTTCTTCAACCCGTCGGGCCACGGTTACGGTCTCCTCCGTCTCGTCGAGACGAGCAAGACCCTGCTCGGAGGAATCCTGCCGGAGGAGTGGAACAACGCGGCCACCTCGTTCGATGGGCACGCGCTGAGCTTGGGCCTCCTGCATGTGATCCGCGTCGCGCTTCTCGCCTGGGTGCTCGTGCCGCTCGGGATCTGGCTGTGGCGCGGGCCCCGTCGCGCGTGGCTGCTCGTCGCGCCGCTCTGCATCGGGGTGGCGCTGATGTGGGGGGAGACGGTCGCCGAGCGGCTGCCGCTGATCACGCCGCGCTACGTGTACGCGGTCCTGCCGGCGTTCGGCCTCGCCTGCGGCCTCGCGCTCGCCCGCCCGCCCGAAGAGGGGGAGGGGGGTCCGAGCGGGCGCAGCCGAGAGGTAGCGCTGCCCCTGCTCACGGCGGGGCTCAGCGTCGTCCTGATCGCGCTCTGGCTCTACCTGACAATCGCCGTCCACCCGTTGACCAACTCGGGGTAATCGAGTCGGTTGATGCCGGCCTCGCCCGCTCGCCGCCGTGGGTTTGCGTCGTGTCGAAGTGACCCACCGTCTCGCTGACGGAGGCCGATGTCCCCCAGGGGACCACGAAGGTCACCAATCGCCCATCGGTCCACTCCGCGGCCACGCGGGGTCGATTCGCCCCGCGGCGACACCGGCCGGTTCGTCGCGGTGACCTGCGAACATGCGCTCGCGATATGAGGCATGGCGGCGGATCGGGGTGGTGTCGGCGTCGCGCGGTGAGGCTGGCGTGCGCGTTCGTGCTCGGTCTCATCTCCGCGTCCGTCGCGGTGACCTCCGCCGACGGGGCGGCCCCCGTTCTGCGCCCGTGCGACATCTATGCCCTGGGCGGCACCCCATGCGTGGCCGCCTACAGCACGACTCGCTCTCTGTATGCCGGGTATGACGGTCCCCTCTACGCGGTGCGACGGGCCAGCGACGGTCGCAGCCTGCGGATCATGGCATCGACCGCGGGCTTTGCGAGCGCCGGCGCGCAGACGGCATTCTGCGCCCACCGCGGCTGCGTGATCACGGAGCTGTTCGACCAATCCGGTCACCACAACAACCTCGCGATCGCCGGACCAGGGGGAGACGGTGGTCAGGACGCCGGCGTCGTCGCCGGTCAGCTGCCGGTCACCGTCGACGGGCATCGGGTCTACGGGATGTCGTTCGACGGGGCGATGGGGTATCGCGACGATCACACGCACGACGTGGCGACGGGCGCCCAGCCGCAGACGGAGTACATGATCGCCTCCGGCACGCACACGAACAGCCTGTGCTGCTTTGACTTCGGCAACGCCGAGACGAGTGGCGACGACACCGGCAACGGTCATTTGGACGCGATCTACTACGGCACGTTCTGCTTTGTCGAGTGGCCGGTGTGCTACGGACGCGGCCCGTGGGTCCAGGCCGACCTGGAGAACGGCCTCTTCATGTCGAGCACCGGGATCAGCCGCAACCGACG
>CAXTTD010000420.1:0-3454 GCA_964246945.1 uncultured Solirubrobacteraceae bacterium
CGAGCGGCGCCGAGCTCGGACGACGCGTGGAGGAGGCGGCCCAGCCGCGGGCCGACCGCCCCGGCGCGTGGCTCACCATCACTGCCGCAGGCTCCGACGAGTGCGTCGGCCAGCTCGAGACCGTCGATCTCGACCCCGAGCAGCGGCGCACCGACCTCGTGCTGTGGGTCGCCCCCCACGCCCGGGGCCGGGGTCTCGGCAGCTCGGCGCTCGCGCTCGCCGGACGCTGGCTGATCGCGGACTGCGGGCTGGCCCGGGTCGGGCTCCTCGCCGCTCCGGCCAACGCGGCGCTCGCCGGGGCGGCCGCTCGCGCGGGCTTCCACGCCGAGGGGGTCCTGCGCGGGTACGCGCTCGGGCCGGCCGGGCGCAGCGACGTCGCGGTGTACTCGCTGGTGGCCGCTGACCTCGGCGCCTGAGCGACCCGTCGCCGGCCGCGGCGAGGCGTAAGCTCCACGAATGAGAGACGTTGTCCATGGGGCGCTGCGCGGAGCGATCGGGTCGATGGCGATGACCGGGATGCGCACCGTGAGCGTGTCGGCGGGCCTCGTGCATCAGGCCCCGCCGCAGCAGGTGGCCGGCGAGGCGGAGGGTCCGGCGCGGGCCGGGGTCGAGCTCGCCCACTGGGCGTTCGGGGCCTGCGGGGGCGCGATGTTCGCGGCGCTCCCCGCGTCGCTGCGCCAGCGCGCGTGGACCGGACCGGGCTACGGGCTGATGGTCATGGCCGCGTTCGAGGCGGCAGCGCCGCTGATCGGACTGCCCCACCACGAGCGGGCCGGGGTGAGCGACCGGCTCGCGCTCGCCGCCGACCACATCCTCTACGGCTTCGTCCTCGACGAGATGCGGCGCGCCCCCCAGCGCTGAGCGCCACCGCGCAGCGCGGGTCGCCACCGCCCGTCGCTACACCGTCTCGCGCACCACCGCGGCCCCCAGCCCCGGCCGGGCCCCCCCGGGCGGGGGCCGGGCGCGGGCGGTGCGCCGCCCCGGGGTGGGGGCCCCGCGGTTCTGGGTGTAGAAGTGGATGCCGGGCGCACCGGCGGCGAGCAGCTCGGCGCACTGCAGCGTCGCGTAGGAGACCCCGAGCTGCAGGACCGCCTCGGGGTCCGCGGAGCGCCACACGAGGGCCTCGCGCAGCGGGGCGGGGATCTCCGAGCCGCATAGCTCCGCGATCCGCGTCATCTGACGCAGGTTCGTCACCGGCATGATCCCGGGGATGATCGGGATCTCGATGCCGGCCGACCGGGCCTCCTCGACGAAGCGCACGTAGAGCTCGGTGTCGAAGAACAGCTGGGTGATCAGGAACGAGACGCCGCGGTCGACCTTCTCCTTGAGGAAGCGCAGGTCGTGGGCCATGTCGAGGGCCTGGGGATGAACCTCCGGGAAGCACGCCGCGCCCACGCATACGTCGTAGCCCTCGTGGATGAGCTCGACGAGCTCGGTCGAGTACGACAGCCCGCCCGGGTGCGGCGTCCAGTCGGGCTGCCCCGCCGGCGGGTCGCCACGCAGTGCGAGCACGTTCTCGATGCCCGCGGCGGTCATCCCGTCGAGGGTCTCGCGCAACTCCGCGCGCGAGGCGCCGACGCAGGTGAGATGGGCCATCGCCTCGATCCCCAGCTCGTCCTTGATCCACTTGGTGAGCTCGAGCGTACGCGCTCGCGTCGAGCCGCCGGCACCGTAGGTCACCGACACGAAGTCAGGGGACAGGCCCCGCAACGACTCGAGCGCCTGCCCGAGCACACGCTCGCCCGTGTCGCTGCGCGGCGGGAAGAACTCGAACGAGAACACCGGCTCGCGGGACGCCTCGATGATCCGGTCGATCCGCATCGCGGACGTGACTGTAGCTACCTTGACACGATCGTGTCAAGGTTGGGGTCGATCGCCCGCCAGCGGTCGGGCTCGCCGTCGCGCTCGCGGGCGACCCGGCCGGTATGGCGCAGATGATCGAGGACGCTGAGCGTGAGTGGGAGCCGCCATACCGGTGAGGTCCCGGTGCTCGGTCCGACGCTCTGACCGTCGCTCACCTGCGCGGCCACCTCGATCGCGGGCCGCGGCCCGGCGGCGAGCGCCGCGAGCACCCCGTCGATCTGCGCCTGGACGGCCCGCCGCGAGCCCTCGATGTGGCCGGGCACGTCGAGGAACGGCTTGCCGTGGCCGGAGAGGGCGAGCCGCGGGCGCAGCCCGGCGATGACGTCGAGCGAGCGCAGGTAATCGGCGATCGGGTCGGGAGCGTCGCCGCGGTCGAACCACAGCACGATGCGACCCAGCAGGTGATCCCCGGAGATGAGCAGGCGGTGTTCGGGCTGGTACAGGCACACATGCGTGGCGGCGTGGCCGGGGGTCTCGTATACCTGCCACTCGCCGAGGTCGGTGGCCACCGTCATTCCCGACACGAGATCATGGGCTCCCGGCACGGGACCGGCGAACAGCGGTGGGCGGCGCAGCTGGTCGGCGGCGTAGGCCTCGAGCGTCACCTCGGGCACGCCGCTCTGGCGCCCGACCTCCAGGCGCGTGCGCAGTCCGCCCTCCCGGTCGGCGATATGGGCCAGGGCGCGCGCGGCGGCGGGGTGGACCCACATCTCCGCGCCCGAGCGCTCGACGATCGGCTTCGCCTGGCCCCAGTGGTCGCTGTGGGCGTGGGTGATGACCAGGCGCCGTACCTGCTCGAGGCGGAACCCCACCTGCTCAAGCGCCCGCTCGAGCTCGGCGAGCGACCCCGCCTCGTGGACCCCGGTGTCGACGAGCACGATCCCGTCGCCGTCGGCGATCGCCCACGCGTTGCCGTGGGGCACTCCCGGCCACGGCAGCGGCAGGCGCAGCCGCCACAGGCCCGGCAGCACCCGCTCACCGCGTCCCTGCTCGCGCGCCCGGGCTCTCATGCGACCCACCATATTGAGGACGGGCGCGGGCCTGCGCGTAGACTCGCTGCCTCGTGGCGAGCCCCCGCGACATCGCCCGCGCGTACTTCGCCGCCCAGGATGCCCACGACCTCGACGCCGCGGTCGCGCTGTGGCGCGCGGGCGCGGTCGACCGGCTCGTCGGCGATCGGGAGCTCGTCGCCCCCGACGGCATCCGCGAGTACTTCGGCGAGGTGTTCGCGGCGCTGCCGGATTTCGGCCTCGAGGTGCTCGAGCTCATCGCCGATGGGGAGCGGGTCGCCGTGCGCTGGCGGGCGCGCGCCACCTTCGCGGGTCCCGGCCGGGTCAACGGCTTCCTGGCCACCCGCGCATCGATCGACATCGAGGGGTGTGACGTGCTCACCGTGCAGGACGGGCTGATCGTCCACAACGACGCCTACATCGACTCCGGGGACGTCGCGCGCCAGCTGGGGCTGCTGCCGGCGAACGGCTCCCCGCGCAGGAGCGCCTCGCCGCGCGGGGGCTTCCCGGTGCGCAACTTCAACGTCTACCTGATCGAGGGGCCGGGTGGGGTCCCGGTCTTCGACGCCGGGATCCGGGGG
>CAXTTD010000421.1:0-3443 GCA_964246945.1 uncultured Solirubrobacteraceae bacterium
GCGCCTGAACCGACTCAACAGAACATCGCGCACGACCAAGCACGGGCGCTCGGTCGCTGGCAGGTAGCCCCGGCTTCTCTCTGCTGCGTTCGGCAGGGCCGCTGGCGGGAGCAGAACAGTGCCAGAAGCCCGCTGACTCGTGAACCCGGAAGTCCCGAGGATTGCGGCATCAGCTGCGGCCTACTGCTGAGACCGTGTGCGGAGCATCGGCGAGGGTCAGGCGCAGCGCTCGATGCTGGCGGGCGACGGTTGCGTCGATCGACTGGACTTGATGGACTGCTGACTGCGCTATGGGTCGGCGGAAGGTGTGCGTTGTCCGATCTGCCGCTTTGAGTTCGTAGAGACGTTGACGGGTGATCGTGGGGATCACTCAGAGAACTGAGGAGTTGTGATGGCCGAGTACCTCATTTTCTTCAACGACGAGTGGGTCACCGATGCCAGCGACGAGCAGTGGCAGCAGAGATCGCGGGACGCGCGTGCCGTGGTTGGGGAGATGAAGGCCGCTGGGGTCTTCATCTTCGCCGGCGGGCTCGACAACGATGCCGCTGTCTTTCAGGTGGAGCCGCGTGACGGCATGCCCGTCTTCACGGATGGGCCGTACGCCGAGACAAAGGAGACGTTCGGCGGCTTTGCCGCGGTGGATGTGCCAGATGAGGCGACGGCCCGCTATTGGGCGGGCCGGATCGCGGTGGCCTGCGACTGGCCGCAAGAGGTGCGGATCTTCCAGACTCCCGGACAGATCCCGACGCCCGACGCCGATCGCGCGGCCGCGGACACGCAGGAGGTGTGAGATGCCCCAGTACCTGCTGTCCGTGCACGGTGCGGACTCCAACTACGACCCCGACGCCGGCAGGTTCGGTGCCTACGCGTCGCAGGAGGAGGCCGAGTCGGCGTTCGCCGCCACCGATGCGTTCAACGAGAGGCTCGTCGCTGAGGGCCATTTCGTCTTTGCCGGCGGCCTGCGGTCGGCTTCCACCGCGACGGTGGTCGACGGCATGGGCGAGACGCCGATCTTCACCGACGGCCCGTACCTGGAGTCCAAGGAGTACCTCGGTGGCTTCTGGGTGATTGAGGCACCCGACCTCGACGTCGCTCTGCGGCTGGCCGCAGAGGGCTCGGCGGCCTGCCGCGGTCAGGTCGAGGTACGACCTTTTCAGGGCTTGGACCCGCAGGAATGATCGAGGACGTCTTTCGTGACGAGTGGCCGCGCGTGGTGGCCTCGCTCAATCGTCACTTCGGTGATCTCGACATCGCTGAGGAGGCGGCCGGCGAGGCGTTCCTCGCCGCCGTGGCGACGTGGGGCACGCCGGGCGCGAGCACTCCGCCCAACCCCGGTGGATGGCTGATGATGACCGCCACCCGCAAAGCGATCGACCGGATCCGCCGCGAGCACCGGCGCACGGCCAAATACACGGAGGCGCTCATGCGGCAGTCCGCTCCCGGGCCGGTCCACGCCGTCGAGGACGACCAGCTTCGCCTCATCTTCACCTGCACCCACCCGGCGCTCCAGCCCGAGGCGCGGTTGGCGCTCACCCTGCGGCTGGTCGCCGGGCTCACAGTCGCGGAGATCGCCCGCGCGCTGTTGTCCAGCGAGACAGCGATCGCACGGCGCATCACGCGAGCCAAGACCAAGATTCGAGACGCGCACATCCCATTCGCCGTGCCCGAGCCGCTCACCGAGCGCCTCCAGGACGCCCTGGCCGTGATCTACCTCATCTTCAACGAGGGCTACCTACCCGGCGGGGCTATCGAGCTCCGCGTCGACCTCTCGGGCGAAGCCATCCGGCTCGCCCGCCTAGTGCACGACCTGCTGCCCGACGAACTCGAGACCGCCGGACTCCTGGCGCTGCTGCTGCTCACCGACTCCCGTCGCGCAGCGCGGATCGACGCGACCGGCGAATTGGTGACGCTCGACCGGCAGAACCGCTCAGCATGGAACTGGCCACTGATCGCCGAGGGGCACACGCTGGTCCGCACCTGCGTCGAGAGGAACCGACCCGGCCCCTACCAGCTTCAGGCGGCAATCAACGCCGTCCACACCGCCGCAGGTGAGTTCCGGGAGACCGACTGGTCCGCGCTCGACACGCTCTATGGCCAGCTGTACGAGATCCACCCTGCGCCCGTTGTCGCGCTCAACCGCGCTGTGGTCACCGCAGAGCTGGACGGTCCGGAGGCGGCGCTGGCCGCGATCGAGAGCCTGCCCCTGCAGGACTACCACGCGCTGCACGCCACCCGCGCCGAACTGCTCCGCCGCGCCGGCCGCTCCGCGGATGCGCATGCCGCGTACACGAGAGCGATCGAGCTCGCCGGCAACCCAGCCGAGATCCGCCACCTCACCCGCCGACGAGGCGAACTGGCGCCGACACAGCGGAGCCCCTGAGCCTGATCGTGCCGGGAGACGCCGCCTAGGGGATCCTCTCGGGCTCGAGAGCAACCGGTTCTGCTTCGTCGCCGCCAACTGACGCCCACCCGTGCACGTCCCCCGCCGGATGCGGCGGCTTTTGCTTCGTCGCCGAGGGGGCACTATCGAGCAGGCTGCCGTCAGGGCCGGATCCAGCTGTGGTCAATCAGCGATTGAGTCCCGGTTACGAGGAGAAATTATGGCCGGTGCGTTTTGTGGTCCTGCCGCCGAACCTGACCGCAGTCGACGGCGCTGCCTATGCACTTGCACGGACCTTGAGCTGCCGTGCGGGCCCTGGTTTCGGCGATCTGCGGGAGCCCGGCGCCGGTGCCGCGAAGGGCAGTCGTCTCCTCATCCCTCGGAAGCAGCAGTGTGAGCCAGGCCGAACGACCAGCCGACACTTCTGAACTTTTCAGTGTGAGTGTGAAGCTGTGGGGGCGTTGCGTTCTGCGCGCGCGTAGTGGATTGTCCTCGACGGCTTCGGGCTGACTCTCCGAAATTTCGCCGCCGTGTCCGGCTGGCCTTTCACGAAGGTGTCGCCCGTTGCCGTCAAGGACGTCCTGGCGTGACTTGATAGGAGCGTGGCATCGCCCCAACTGAAAACCGTCCGCCGGGAGGTCCGCTTCATCGGTTCATCGACAGAGGACGGTTAGAGATGGTGACGATCGGAGTTGATCCGCACAAGCAGACCCATACCGCGGTCGCGGCTGACCAGCTCGGCAGCCAATTGGCGCAGCGCACGATCACCGCGCGGCGCGACGGGTTCGGTCAACTGCTGGAGTGGGGCCGCACGCTTGATGTCGAGCGTGTCTGGGTGATCGAGGATGCCCGCCACGTCGCCGGTGGCCTTGAACGGTTTCTGCTCGACCACGGCGAAACCGTGGTCCGGCTCTCACCGCGGTTGATGGCCGACGCTCGCCGCGGGGTGCGTGAGCGCGGCAAATCCGATCCGATCGACGCGCTGGCGATCGCCCGCGCGGCATTACGTGCCAGGGACCACGCCCGAGCTGGTCGTGTTCGCGACCGGGCTGCCCGGCCCCGC
>CAXTTD010000422.1:0-2759 GCA_964246945.1 uncultured Solirubrobacteraceae bacterium
ATGCTATTCGGCGGCGAGCTGGGCTCAGCCGCGGGTGACGCGGAAGCTCGCCGTCGCGCCCGTGGTCGGGACGGCGGCGGACTGCGGGCAGAAGTGCAGGTCCGGGGCGGGCGGGCAGTTCGAGGACACGGCGAGGACGAGCGCGACGTGGTGCACCCCCAGGCACCACCGGTGCCCGGCCATCCGACCCGGACGCAGCCGCTCGCGCGTCGGCGCCCCGGGTACGCCCACCGGCACCGACACCGCGGCGGTGCCGACGCAGCCACCGCTGAAGGATCCCGTCATCGACAGTGTCTCGATGGTCCGCTGCCCCGGCAGCAGACCGCCGCGCTGCGGCTGATCAAAGCGCGCCACCACCGTCGTCCCGGTACCCACCGCCGCGGGCGTGAGACGCAGATGCGTCGCACCGACCGTGCTCGCGCTCGCGCCACTGCCCGCGGGCACCGCGCACACGGCTACCAGGCCGACAGCGATCGCCAGTGCCCGTCTCCTCATGGGCCGAATTGTAAATGCTCGCGCCCGACTCCGCTCGCTACAGTTTGCCCTCCCGGACGATTAGCTCAGCTGGGAGAGCGCCGCCTCGACAAGGCGGAGGTCGCTGGTTCGAGCCCAGCATCGTCCATCCGGCATTTGCAGGGTATTCGGGCACTGCCGGTCATCGAGATCTCGAGGGATGCGTCCTCAGTGCGTCCCGTCGACTTTCTCCCGGGCCTGCCGGATGGCCTTGGCCGCGGGGACGCGCGGCTGGGTTTCCAGCTCCCGCATCGTCCCTGCGTAATGCCTAGCCAGCGTGGCGATCGAGTGCCCGGCCTGCTCGGCGACGTAGGTGAGGCTGTGCCCTTCCCACAGCAGCAGCGAGACGAACGAGCCACGAAGGCGGTACGGACGCAGGTCACCGGTGACCCCCGCCTCGAGTGCCGCCGGGCGCCACACGCGCCGGCGCCAGTTCGCCCAGTCCTCGCGTGTTTACTGACCGCGTGACGGGCGCGGAATGACCAGATCGTCATCCCGCGGACGCCCGCACGCCATGCGCCACTCGGCGAGATCCTGCGCCAGGGGCGCAATCAGGTCGACGTCACGCGGTCGGCTGGTCTTGGTGGCGAACACGTGAAGCGTGTGCTCCCGCAGGTCGCCCCAGGTGCAGCCACGATCTTCGATCGGGCGCAGCCCGGCGTAGGCGAGCATCGAGACAATCAGAGCGTTCCGCTGCCGATCCTCCAGGTTCCCGACAGAGGTCTCGTACGAACGGCGCGATCGCTTTCCGGCGCCCGCCGCCGGCACGACCCTCGTGCGCGGCCGGAGCATGACCGCGCGGATTCGCTCGACCGTCACCGGCGGCAGCGGCTGCGGAGGTGACGTCGGTCGCTGCTCGGGTTTGTCGACCACCTGCGCCGGATTGACCGGGAGCAGCCCCCTGACGACGGCCCTCCGGAGGATGCCCTGGAGCAGCATCAGCGCCTTGCTGCGTGGGCGCGCCGACCTTCGCCTGCGTCATCTGGTCCCGCAGGTCCTCGATCACCATCGGGGTGATCTCGCGCAGCTCGTAATCGCCGAGGCGCGGCAGTAGGTGGACGCCCCACACCTCCAGGTAGCGCCGCCGCGTGTCCGAAGCAGGGTTGGGGATCGCATACCGTGGCCACCACTCCTCCTCCATGAACTCGGCGAGCGTCTGGCGCGACTGGATGCTTCCCGGAGCGAGCGCGTCAAGCTGCTTGCGGCGCTTGATGTCGAGGTCGAGGGCACGGGCATCGTCTGCGCGAAGGAAGCTCCGCGATCGCTTCCGGCCGCCCTCGGTCCACCTGACCTCAACGTGCTTTCCGCGTCTGCGGACGCTCATTCGCCCGTCTCCTCCATCGCTTGAAGCCGCTCGACGCTCGCCGCGCGGTCTGGGCGCTGCGTGCTGGCGCGTCGGCCTCGAACCTGGGTGGGCTTCGAGAACAGTCGCGGCCGGGCGCAGCGAGACCGGAACCACACGTCGACGGCCTCTTCCCGGACGAGCCACTTGCCGCCGATCAGGGCCGCCTCGAGCTCCCCGGATTTGATCGCTCGGCGAACCGTGCGGTGCTCACACCGCATTCGCTCCGCGACCTCTTGGACCGTGAGGATTGCGCCCGTGGCTCTGCTGCACCGGTTACGCGCCGAACGACGTCGCTCCCCGCGACTCAGCGCAATCCGGCGGATATTTCGCGTCGAGGCAACCATCTCGTGTAGGTAGCTTAATAGCGTTAGAAGCGCTAGTAACCTTTCTGTTTGAGCGACAGGAGCCCGTATGACTGACCCCGATCCCGATCGAATCGACGATCCGTGGCTCACCATCGCGGAGTTCGCTGCCGAGATGAGAGTCCGGCCGGTAACCGTCCGTTCGTGGATCACCAAGGGACAGCTGCGGGCCACTCGCGGCGGGCGGCGCAAGTGGCTGGTCCGGTACTCGGAGCTGACCCGGATGCTGGAGCAGGGTGAGGACCCCACTGCCGTTCCCCCGACGTCGGATCGGTCAGCGGCCGGGCGTCCGGAACCAGGCGACTACCCGCCGGAGGTGTTGGAGCAGATTGCGGACTCGGCCGCCAGGGTCGCGCGGGAGCAGCTCGACCAGGACTACGGGTTCGCTGCATACGAGTGGGAGGTCGCCCTCGAGCAGAGCCGGATGGCCCCGCCGGATGCCCGGTTCGCTGCCCGCATCCGTCAGATCGCTGAGGCCCGCGGCCCCCCCGGCCCGGCCCCCACAGACACGCAGGGACACCCCGGGGACGGGTGAGAAC
>CAXTTD010000422.1:2769-3442 GCA_964246945.1 uncultured Solirubrobacteraceae bacterium
CCCCACGGCCGCGCGCGCGCGCCCGCGCCCCCCCCCCCCCCCACGACCAGAGACTGCATGGACGACCCTGGCTTCGGATGGATCCCCGTCCCCGGCTCAGCTGAGATGACGCTCTCCTACGAGCTGCGACCGGGCGGGGTTCGGCCGGGCCCGAAGGACGCGTGGGACCGCTTCGACCGCGTGGTCGCCCGCCTCGGCACCGCAATGCAGGGAAGCTCGGCGAGCGCCGTTGCCAGCGCGCTCGGCGACCTGGCCACCGCGATGAACGACCTCGCGAACGCGGTCGAGAGTCGGCCTGGGCGAGCAGCCGAGGCGAAGCCGAGCGACGACGCGGAGACCCGGGGACGGGCGGAGTGAGGTCGTGTGCGAGTCGCGTGAAGCAAGCGAGACGCTCGAGCCGTTCGGGCGCCGGTGACAGACACGGGGTCGTCGAGATGGGACCGATGAGCTGCCGCCCCGGCGGCCAGGTGGGTGGTCCGCGAACTGCGGACAGAAGTGCAGAACTCACTTCCGTACTTCGCGGACCGGTTGGCTGGCCGTCCGCCCCGTCTTCACTGAGGTTTCGAGCGGGCGGGGTCTCTTGGTGGAGTCCGACTACCCGCCCGCCACGTGGTTATCTGAAAGGTTATTTCGGACGGGTAGTCGGACTCCAGTCGAGACCTGGTGTCTGGGG
>CAXTTD010000423.1:0-3429 GCA_964246945.1 uncultured Solirubrobacteraceae bacterium
CGCTCGAGTATCCGGTGATCCGCCACATGAACAACCTCGAGTCGGTGGTCACCTACGAGGGCACCGCCGACGTGCACGCGCTCGTCATCGGCGGCGCGCTCACCGGGGCCTCCGCGTTCCGGGGATGAGCCTCGCGGTCTCCCCGCCGCCCCCCGGGCCTGCCGCCCCGGGGACCACGGCCCAGCACGCGCTCACTCACCTGCGCGGCGAGATCGTCTCCGGCGGGCTCGTGCCCGGGGAGCGGATCGGCCAGGAGGGGGTCGCCGAGCGGCTCGGGATCTCGGTCGCCCCGGTGCGCGAGGCGCTGCGCATCCTCGAGCGCGAGGGCCAGGTCACCTATCGCCCGCGGCGTGGCTATGTGGTCACCGAGCTGCGCATCGAGGAGCTCGAGGAGATCTACGGGCTGCGAGGGCTGCTCGAGCGCGAGGCGGCGCTCGCCGCGCTACCGAACCTCGGCGAGGCGGACCGGCTCGCGATCGAGCGGGCGGCCGCCGACTGCGCCGATGCGGTCGTGGTGGAGAACGTCATTGCCGAGCTCGATGCCAATCGCCGGTTTCACTTCGCGATCCTCGCCCCCGCCGGCCGGCCCCACCTGCAGCGGCTGATCGATCTGCTGTGGGACTCCACCGAGGCCTACCGGGCGCTCTACTACAACGCCGAGGCCGAGCGCCGCGAGTCGCTGCGAGCCCACGACCGGATCCTCGCTGCGGTCATCGCCGGTGACCCCGAGCGGCTGATCGCCGAGCTCGACGATCACCGCGAGCGGGCACTCGTGGTCTTGCGGAGGATCATCGCGGCGACCAACGCTGCCTGAGCTCCTCGCGACACTCGCGCGCACGCGACGGTGAGGTGGACGTCTCGGGTCGGTCCTCGGCCACCTTGGCGTTAGTACGGCGTACTATTACGTCACGCACCCGCCGTTGTGTCCGCAATCGCCTTTGACATCCGCCAGCCCCAAGCCGTTGCCCACGAGCTTGCCGAAGCGAACGAGCGACTCTCCCAGGAACGAGAGGTTCCGGCGTCGATCGTCGGACTGATTGAAGATCTCGCCGCAGCCATCAGCGGTGCCGATGCAGCCACGCTCGCTACGGTCGATCCGTCGCTGTGGATCCAGATCCAAGCTGGTGCTCTGCGCGCCCAGAGCGCGATCGGTCTCGGTGATGAGCGCGAGCAGCGACGGTCTCTGCGCATCGCGATGGAGCAGATTCGATTTTTGTTCGCTCGCCTGGCCGAACGTCAGCCTGTCAGTGAGGACCAGCCGATCAAAGAGGTCTTGGAGTGGCTCGACGAGAAGCTCACGGTCTCCCAGCGACGTAAGGCAGACGTACTCGGTATCGGCGAGCGCACCTATCAACGTTGGATCTCCGCGACTGAGACAGCGGCTCCCGAGTCAGATCAGGAGCATCGCGTACGGGTGGTCGCCCGGGTCACAGCTCAGCTTCGCCACGTCCTGACAGGCGCAGGCGTGGCCGACTGGTTTGAAACGCCGATGGTTGAACTTGACGGACGGAAGCCCCTTGACGCGCTTGGCGACCCGACAGCCGTCGAACAGGTCCTACATCTTGCCGTGGCTCCGCGATCCTTCTCCGCGGCGTAGCTGGTGCAGATCACGACGTTCAGGCTCGCGGCGTATGAGACCCCGCTCTGGGCGGTCGAGAACTTCACCGCTGGGAGATACAACGCCACGGGCGACGGCGCGACACAGTACCTCAGCCTGCACCCAATGACGCCATGGGCTGAGCTACTGCGCAATCAACATCGACGGAGCCGAGAAGCGGCGCTCCAGTTGCACATTCCTCTGTGGGCGATCAAGGTGGAACGAGGAACCGCCCCTGTTGGTCACCTTTGACAATGCCGGCGATCACGGTCTGGGCGCTGACGATCTGGTTGCGGATGACCAGGGCCCATGCCGAGAGTTCGCTCGACGGCTGCGCACGACGACCGATGCCCCTCGAGCCGTCGTGGCGCCGAGCGCCGCGCTGCCAGGGACGCAGAACCTCATCCTGCTCGACCCCTACGTGGCGACGTCGTTCCTCGCCGACCCGGTCGCGCTGGAGGATCTCCCCACCGCCATGGCTGCTCAGGCCGGGCGCTGCCCGACCAGCCTGTGGGACCTGGTTCACCATCAAGACAGTCAACGCGTGCACGCGGAACTCGAAGCGTGGCACGACGGTGACGCGTTCACCTTCACCGAACCTATGGTGACGCTGGACGCCATCGTTTGATCCGACGGCCGAGGCCCTGTTCATGCCCCTTCGGTGTCGGCCACGGGCGCTCACGCCTCCAGCAGCAGCGTGACCGGCCCGTCGTTCACGAGCGCGACCTGCATGTCGGCGCCGAACACGCCGCGGCGGGCGTCCAGGCGCTCGCACGCCCGCTCGTAGAGCGGCTGCGCCACCTCCGCCGGGGCTGCCTCGCCAAAGCTCGGGCGGTTGCCGCGGCGGGTGTCGCCGTAGAGGGTGAACTGGCTCACGCACAGCACCTCGCGCTCGCGGAGCGGGGCGTTCATGCGCCCGTCGGGGTCGGGGAAGATCCGCAGCGCCCGGATCCTGTCGGCGAGCCGGTCGGCCTGCGCCTCGGTGTCGGCGTGGGTGACGCCGAGCAGCACGAGCAGGCCGGGCCCGATCTGCGCGACCCGCTCGCCGTCGACGTCGACCGACGCGCTCGTGACGCGCTGGACGAGCGCGCGCATCAGCCGCCGGCGTCGCGCAGCGCGATGGCCGCCGCCTCCGGCGCGACGGAGTTCACGGCGATCCCGGCGCCGAGCTCGATCCCCCCGGAGGGGATCAGGCGCGGCACGATGTCGATTCGCCAGCAGAAGTGCTCGGCGCCGCGGGGCGCGGTGCGCACCCACAGGTTGAGCGCCGGCATCGCCCCCAGCACCCGGCGCAGACGGTTCAGCGCGTCGTGCAGCAGGCCCGCGCCGGTCGGTCCCTCCGCCTCGAAGCTCGGTCGTGGGGTGCGCGGCGCGAGCGTGAGCTGATACGGGACGCGGGCGGCGTAGGCGGAGAGCAGCACCGCCTCGGCGTCGATGGCGACGATCCGCTCGCGGCGGCGCACCTCCTGCTGGACGAGATCGGCGAGCAGATTCGCCCCCATCGTGCGCGTCGCGTAGGCGCCGAAGCGCTCGCGCTCGCGGGCGATGTCGGCGGGCACGAAGTCCAGCGCGTAGAGCTGCGCATGGCTGTGGGCTTGGCTCGCGGAGGCGGCGGCGCCCTCGTTGACCGTGAGATGCAGGCACGCGGCTCCCGCGTGGGCGCGCATCCGCTCGCGCCAGGTCTCGAGGGCGGCGACGAGCTGCTCGGGGTCGAGGTCGGCGAGGCTCGTCAGCGGCTCGGGGCCGTTGACGATCACCTCGTGGGCGCCGCGGGCGGGCCCCGACCAGAACAGGTCGCGGTTGGCCTCGGGAGCCGGCTCGGGCGCGTCGGG
>CAXTTD010000424.1:0-3425 GCA_964246945.1 uncultured Solirubrobacteraceae bacterium
AACCCACGAACCTGCAACACGCGAGGGCCAGCCTCCTCGCGTCCATACTGACTAGTGACCTGAGTCGCCAGCGATTCAGCGACTCACGTCACCAGGCCGGTTCGGTCAGCGCGTTCGAAGCCGGGTGATCACCTGCCCGGCAATCGGGGCCAGGACTTCCGCTGTCATGCCGCCCTTGCTCAGCGCTTCGAGCCCCCGATGGGTGGTCAGGATCAGACCGCCGATGGCTGCCGGATCGGCGGTAGGGTCCACGTCGCCGACACGCTGCGCTGCTCGGGCGACGTTGGTGAGCGCGTCGTGGATGTTCGTGAACGCGCGCAGTGCCCGTTCGGCGACTTCAGGATCTTCGCTCGACAGTTCGGCCGTCCCTTTGGCGAGCAGACAACCACAGCTATCAGATTCACGGGCGACGGCGAGCAACCATTCGCGCGCCCGGTCGAGCGCTCCGTCGTCGGGACCGTCTAGGAGTCTTGCCACCGACGCCTCAGCTCCGGTGCAGTACTCGTCGAAGATTCGCAGGTACAGCCGGTGTTTGTCGCCGAAGGCGCCGTAGAGGCTGCCCTTTCCCAATCCCGTTGCCGCCGAGAGCTCGCCGACCGACGTGCCGTGGAAGCCGGTGCGCCGGAACGCTGTGCGGGCCGCGGTGATGACCTTGTCTTCGTCGAATGTGCGGGGCCGTGCCATGGGAATGAGTTTAGGCCTTGCGAACGAGCGGTCCAATACCCTGTTATATTGGACCGCATGTTCAGAACTCTTCCGCAGACAGATCCCGCCGAGTTCGCCGGCAAGCGCGCACTGGTCACTGGTGGCTCTCGCGGGATTGGCGCGGCCATCGTCCAGCGTCTGCTCGACGGCGGCGCCGCGGTGGTCACGACCGCCCGCACGCACACCGACACGACCCCTCCGGACGCCGTCTTCATCACCGGCGACATCAGCACGCTTTCTGGCGTTCAGGCGCTTGCGGACGAGACACTGACCGCGCTCGGCGGCGCGATCGACATCGTCGTCAACAATGCCGCCGCAGCGAGGGCTCACCTGCTCGGAACCGATCAGATCCCGGACAGCGAATGGGAGGACTCGCTCGCACTCAACTATCTGTCGGCCGTTCGCGTCAACACTGCACTGCTGCCTGCGCTGCGAAGTCGGGCGCGGCCTCGATCGTGAACATCTCATCACTCGCCGCGCTCATCGCAGCGCCCGGGCTCACCCACTACGGCGCAGCGAAGGCCGCACTGATCGCATACTCCAAGAGTCTCGCAACAGAGCTCGCCCCTACCGGGATCCGCGTTAACGTCGTGACACCTGGGAACGTACTGACCCCGGGAGCCGACGAGATCCGCCAGACCTTCGCCGACGCGATGAACGTCCCCCTGGAGAACATGACGGCGACGGTACCTCTCGGCCGCGCCGGCGACCCGCGCGATATCGCCGAGATGGTCGCCTACCTCGCGTCCGCACGTGCCCAGTGGATCACCGGCTCGACCTTCATCGTCGACGGAGGCGAGCACCCGGCAGCCTTTGGTTGAGCCGCCCCCGTCAAGCAACCGGCCCCATCAGGCAGTACAGCCGCCGTCGGAGCCCGCCAGACCGAGCGACGTACCGGCTCTTCGCCCCGGCCGGCGGGGACCCGGAAGGCTTGACGCGCGTAAATGGCCGGGATCAACGCCGTGTACACACGCAAGGGTGACGGAAGCGGACGCGACCGCGCGAGTGCTTGCCAGTCGGGTCAGAACCCGCTTCCGTTTATAGGGCAATCTCTGGTGGCCTCCAATAGACCGCTCCGGATTCGTGAACCCGGAAGTCTGCGTCCGTGATCAGGGCCGGGCTCCGAGCGACGCCCGACGTGCATCTCTGGGTACGGGCTGATGTGGGCTGACGGGCGTCTGTGCGCGTAGGAACGGTGCCGACGGCATTGGTAAAGCGCTGCCTCGGCGCTGGAGTCGTGAGATGTCTGACGCCGCCGTGGAGAAGGATTCTCGGGTTCTTGGGTTGTCGGAGGATCTCATCCGATCACGTTCTCCGCTTCTTCCCAGCGGGAGCGCTCTGCTATGCCGCCGGTGTCGAGGCTGCCCGGTCGACGGTGAGCTGGGGTCGGTCGTGCTTGAGGTGATCGTTGTCCGCGGCGCGCCGGTATGACGAGCAAGGGCCGGGCGGACCGGGCGGCGCGGCGCGCCGACCACGTCGACTCGACGGCCGTACGGAACCGCGCCCCGGTCAGCTGAGGCCGTTAAATCCGCTGATCTTGATGGGCAGCGTGACCGTCGGCTCTAGATGGTGGATACTCAGCATCGCGTCCGCTTGGCTGATCCGCGAGCTGGCGCGCCGCAGCGTCGTGAACGCCGATGTGATCTCGTGTCTCGCGGTGGCGCTGAGGGGCACGCTGCTGATTGCGGCGGCGTGGTCGAGCTGGTCATCGCCCTGCTTCAGGGTGTGCATGCCGTCGACACACTTCGTCTGCGCCGGACGCTGCATGGAGGAGACGTGCAGACGGGCGACGATCACTCCGTAGTAGGCGGCTGCGGCCCCGTTGACCGTGAGGGACACGGTGCGGACCTCGCTGGGAATGCTCTCGTCAATCACCGGAGCTGCCGAGTCGATTGCGGCGATGAGCGATCCCGTCGAGAGCTCTGCCGTGTAGGACCGCCTCTCCGTGGGGGTCAGGTCCATACCGCCCAGACGGTACGGCTCGGCCTCCAGAGCGCGGTGGGGAACACCGAGCTGGAAGTCGGCGTTAGCGATGTAGTAGTTGGACCGTCGGTAGTCGAGGAGCCCCGCGCTGATCATGCGCTTTGCGACGGTCGTTTCGCGGCGGTCCTCCAGATACTGCTCGGCGAATTCCAGGTTGTCGTCACCTTGACTCTCAAGGTCGGCGCCGAGAACCCACTCGAGCTTGGCCGGAAGCTGCGCCGAGTCAGCGTGCACACCATCGATCACACGCGCGGCGGCCTTGGTATGCAGGGCCGACGAATAGAGCGTCGTGTCGACCTCGCAGCTGGGGTGCGCGTAGTTGCAGTCGGGGTTCGTGTAGAGGATCTCGTTGAGTGAGTCTCCGATGCCAGCTTGGCGACCAGCGGCGTCTTGGCCTTGGCGGCGGAAGTGAATGATGATCCGGTGCCGGCAAGCGCCGGGCCGGCGCTGACGCCCAGCGCGAGGCCCGCCCGACGCCCGCTGCGGCGAGGTGACGGTAAAGAAGGACATGGAACCTCCTGCGTGATGAGTTGCGAAACGCGCGGACCTAGATTCGAAGCGACACGCCGCGCGCCTTTCGGGCTTTCCGGCGACGACCAGATCGCACACCGCGTGCCGGGACGGGAACGACATCCCCCTCCCCTTGTTGAATGTCGTAGAGCGCGACACGTTGCGTCGTGAGCGTCGATTATGTCTGAATCCTGACGCCGTAACGAGCGGCTACGACGATAACTAAG
>CAXTTD010000425.1:0-3421 GCA_964246945.1 uncultured Solirubrobacteraceae bacterium
TTCAGAACCGGTGCACCCGCCGATAGACCGACCCAGGTACCTCGATGAGCTTCCGCGCGCGGCTGACCACCTTCTTCGTCCTCATCGTCGTCATCCCGTTGGTGGCGATGGGCGTGCTCGTATTCGGCCTCATCGACGGCTCGGCGAGCAGCCGCGCCGATTCCCGGGCCGCGGGCATCGCCCAGACCGCCGCGAGCCTCTACCGCAGCGAGAGCCGGACCGCGAGCCTCGACGCCCGAACCGTCGCCCGCCGCCTCGCCCGCACCCCGGCCGCGCGCCTGCCCGCCGGCGCGCGAGCGCTCGTCCAGAACGACTCAGGCCTCGCCCGGATCGAGGTGATCCGCGCCGGCGGCGCGATCCTCAGCGTCGGCGCGCGCACCGCGGTCGCCTCCGGGGTCGCCGTCGTGCTCGCCGTACCCGGCCGCCCGGCGCTCACCGTCGCAGTCTCCGAGCTCGCAGCGAGCGATTATGCCCACCAACTGGCTGGCGCGGGCACCGCGCTCGTCGTCCGCTCGGGAACCACCACGCTCGCCTCGACCCTGCCCGGCGTCGGGCACCGCGGGCTTCCGGCTGCGCACGGAACGGTGCGGCTCGCCGGCGCGCGCTACCGCGTCGTCACCCAGCGGGTCGTCGGCTTCATCCTCGGCTTCCTGCTGCTCGCCTTCGGCTTCACGCTGCTCGCCTCCCACGGGCTGGCGTCCCAGGTCTCCCACTTCCTGGAGGCGGCGCGGCGCCTCGGCGGCGGGGACTTCTCGCGCCCGTGCCCACCGTTGGGCACGACGAGTTCGCGGCGCTTGGCAACGAGTTCAACCAGATGTCCGCGCAGCTGCGACACCGCCTCGACGAGCTCGAGCAGGAGCGCGCCCGCTTCCGCGCCGCGGTCCACCGCATCGGCGAGGCGTTCGCCTCGGGCCTTGACCGCTAGGCGCTGCTCGATCTCGCGCTGCGCACCGCGATCGACGCCGTGCAGGCCGACCGTGGCCGGGTGAGCGTCCGGACGCACGCCACCGACCCGCTCATCGAGGCCGAGCATGCCGGCCCGCTCGCCGGCCTGCAGACGCCGCTGCGCGAGGCCGAGCACGCCGCCCTGCAGCAGGGAGGTGTCGGGGTCGCGCGCCGCGGCGAGGTCCAGGTCGCGGCCGTCGTCCTCGGCCAGCTGGAGACCGGCGGCCCGCCGCACGGCGTCATCTCCGTGGGCCGGGAGGGCCGGTCGTTCAGCGACGACGGCCTCGAGCTGCTGCGCTCGCTCGCCGCCCGGGCGACGCTCGCCCTCGCCAACGTCAACCTGCACCGCGACGTCGCGCACCAGGCGGTCACCGACGACCACCGGCCTCACCACCCACCGTCGTTTCCAGGAGCTGCTCGACGCCGAGCTGCGGGAGCCGTGCGCTACGCGTATCCGGTGGCGTCGCGATGTTCGACATCGACAACTTCAAATCGGTGAACGACACCTACGGACACCTCCAGGGCGACCTCGTGCTGCGCCGGGTGGCCGAGCTCGTGCGGGAGAGCTGCCGCGAGTCCGACGTGCCGGTGCGCTACGGCGGGGAGGAGCTCGCGCTCATCCTGCCCCACACCGACCTCGACGGTGCCCACGACATCGCCGAGCGCGTCCGCACGGCGATCGAGGGGTTGGCGGTGCCCAGGCTTGACCATCATGGGTGGCTCAAGGTGACGGTGAGCGCCGGTGTCGCCGCCAGCGCGGAGGACCGCAAGCAGGCGCTCATCGCCCCCGCCGACGGAGCGCTGTACGTGGCCAAGCGCTTGGGCAAGAAGCGCACGGTGCGGGCCGACGGGACCGCCCCCGCACGAGAACTTGCGCGCAGCCCGGGTGCCCGGAGCGGCGAGTAGGCTTCGCCACATGGGTCTTCTGGACGACGCGATCCGCGAGCATCTCGACCTCAAACGCCGGCGGGGGGCGGACCCGGCGGAGATCGAGCGCTCCGCACGCGAGGCGCTCGGACCGGTCCGCCGCAACCGCGAGGCGCCCGGCGAGCCGGTCGACGAGAGCACCGGGGTCGCGGTGCCGGGGACCGCGTTCGAGGAGCCCGACGAGCCCATCGCCGCCGACCTCGCCGACGAGGCGTTCGACGATGACCTCGAGGAGGACGATCCGTTCGACGACCTCGACGTCGCGCACGAGCCGGAGCCCGCGCCCGAGACGCGGGTGATGGCCCCCGAAGAGGTCCAGGGGCTCTCGGAGCGCACCGCCGAGTACGACGTCGAGGAGGCGCTCGTCAGCGATCGCGATCCGCCCGAGGATGAGGGTGACGACGCCGAGGACGTGCTCGAGGAGACCCCCGAGTTCCTCCAGGACACCCCCGATCACGACCGTCTCTGGTTCGAGCAGCGCCCCCCGCGCGATTTCGACTTCGACGGCTGATCCCGGGGCGGGGGCCGAGCCGCCGGCCCGCCTGAGCGTGCTCGCGGGCGTCGCGCTGACGCTCGCCACCGGAGGCACCGACGCCTACACCTACCTGCGCCACGGCCACGTGTTCGCCGAGGCGATGACCGGCAACCTCGTACTCGTCGGCGTCGGCGCCGCCGATCCGGCAATCGTCGCCTTCTGGCGCCCGCTGGCGAGCTTCGCCGCGTTCCTCGCCGGGGCCGTCGCCCTGACTCTCGCCGCCCGCTCGCGCAGCGCCGCGCCGGCTGGCGTGGGCGGGCCGCAGCTCGGCGCGATCGCGTGCCAGGGGCTGGTGCTCGCCGTCGTCGGCGGGCTCGGCCACGGCTTCCCCCAGGAGGTGATCGTGTGCGCGATCGCGTGCGCGGCCGGCATGCAGAGCGCCGCGTTCCGCCGCCTGGGCGCGGCGAACCTGTCGACGGTGGTGATGACGACCAACTCGACGCAGCTCGTCGGCGCCCTGCTCGCAGCGCTCGAGTCCCGCGACCGCGAGTCGCTCGCCCGCTCGATGTCGCTGCTGCTCGCGCTCGCCGGGTTCCTCGGCGGCGTGTTCCTCGGCGCCTACCTGAGCGTGTCCCTGCACGACCACGCCGCCTGGGTGATCGCTGGGCTGTTCCTGCTCGCGGGCCTGCTCCACGCCGATCACCGCCGCCGGACCCGAGGGGAGGGATAGGTTTGAATCTCGGTCCGCCCAGCGGCGGTGGCGAGGGCGAACGCGAGCGCGGGACGACCGCCGGTCCCCTGCACCAGTGGAGCGCCCGCGCGCTCGCCGCGGCCCTCCGCGCCCGCGAGCTCTCCGTCCGCGAGGTCATGCACGCCCACCTCGATCAGATCGCCGAGGTGAACCCCCGGGTGAACGCGATCGTCTCGCTGCGCCCCGCGGCGGCGGTGCTCGCCGACGCCGACGCCGCCGACCGCGCGCTGCGCCGCGATTCAGACGCCGCGGGCCCGCTGCACGGCCTGCCGATCGCGACCAAGGACCTTGAGGACACCGCGTGGCTGACCACCTCCTACGGC
>CAXTTD010000426.1:0-3411 GCA_964246945.1 uncultured Solirubrobacteraceae bacterium
GCTCCAGACCTTCGCCGAGGACTTCGGCTACGACCTCGACGAGGAGGGCCTGCCGCTCGAGGACGAGCAGCCGGCCACCGCGGGCGCAGCCGCCTAGGACGCGGAGCGGAGCTAGGCGATGGCCATCTCGCAGCGGGACGTCCGCAACCGGATCGACTCGGTCAAGAACATCCAGAAGATCACGAGCGCCATGCAGATGGTCGCCTCGGCGCGGCTGCGCCGGGCCGAGCAGCGCATCAAGGAGGTGCGGCCCTACGCGGACGCGATCCGGCGCATGACCCGCGAGGCCGCCGCGGCGGCCGGTGACGTGCCGCGGATGCCGATCCTCACCGAGCGCGAGTCGGTGTCGAAGGTCGGGTTGCTCGTGATCGCCGGTGACCGGGGGCTCGCCGGGGCGTTCAACTCCAACGCCGTGCGGGCGGGCGTCGCCGCCGGGCGCGAGCACTCCGCCGAGGGGCGCACCCCGGTGTACTTCGCCTCCGGGCGCCGCCCGGCCTCCTCGCTCACCTTCCGCGGTCTCGATGTCGCCGAGAGCTTCACCGGGTTCACCGACCGCCCCGCCTATGCCGACGCCCGCGCGATCGCCGAGCGGCTGATGGCCGCCTACGCCGACGGCGACGTCGACCAGGTCGAGATCTTCTACAACGGTTACGTCTCGGCGCTCTCGCAGGTCATCCGGCACGAGACGCTGCTGCCGCTGCAGCGGGCGAGCCTGCTCGACGAGGACGACGACAACGACGAAGAGGCGAGCGAGGCCTCCGCGGGGCAGTCGGACGGACCCCGGGCGTCGGTCGAGTACGAGCCCGACCCCGAGGAGATCCTGCGGCGGCTCGTACCCGACTACGTCGAGGTCTCGATCTACCGTGCACTGCTCGAGTCCTCCGCCTCCGAGCACGGGGCGCGGATGACCGCGATGCGCAACGCGTCGGACAACGCGAGAACCCTGATCGACGACCTCACGCTCGAGATGAACCGGGCGCGCCAGGCGGAGATCACCCAGGAGATCATGGAAGTCGTGGCCGGCGCCGAAGGCGTCGGGTAAAGGAGAACACCGCATGTCTGCGACCACAGAAGCGAACCCCAGCGAGAACACCGAGAAGCGCAACGTCGGGCGCGTCGAGGAGGTCACGGGCGTCGTCATCGAGGCCGTGTTCCCCGACACGCTGCCCGAGATCAACCACGCGATCATCATCAAGCGTCCCGAGGCCGCCCGCGCCGAGGAGACCGAGGACATCGCCGCCGAACACGACGAGTACCTCACCTGCGAGGTCCAGCAGCACCTCGGCGACGACCGCGTGCGTGCGGTCGCCATGGACACCACCGACGGCCTCGCCCGCGGCGTCGAGGTGATCGACACCGGCGCGCCGATCACGGTGCCGGTGGGGCGCGAGACGCTCGGCCGTATCTTCAACCTGCTCGGCGAGCCGATCGACCTCGGTGACGCGCTCTCCGACGACGTCGAGCGCTGGCCGATCCACCGGGCGGCTCCGGACGTGGAGGCGCTCGCCCCGACGACCGAGATGTTCGAGACTGGGATCAAGGTGATCGACCTTCTCGCCCCCTACGCCCGCGGCGGCAAGGTCGGCCTGTTCGGCGGGGCCGGCGTCGGCAAGACGGTCATCATTCAAGAGCTCATCCACAACCTCGCCCAGGAGCACGGTGGCCTGTCCGCGTTCTGCGGCGTGGGCGAGCGCTCGCGCGAGGGCAACGACCTGTGGCTCGAGATGAAGGAGTCCGGGGTCCTCGACAAGACGATGCTCGTGTTCGGGCAGATGAATGAGCCCCCCGGAGCCCGCATGCGCGTCGCGCTGTCGGGCCTCACCATGGCCGAGTACTTCCGTGACCAGGAGGGTCAGGACGTGCTGCTGTTCATCGACAACATCTTCCGCTTCGTACAGGCCGGCTCCGAGGTATCGGCGCTACTCGGCCGCATGCCCTCCCAGGTCGGCTACCAGCCCACGCTGCAGTCCGACATGGGTGCCCTGCAGGAGCGGATCACCTCGACCCGCAAGGGCTCGGTCACCTCCATCCAGGCGATCTACGTGCCCGCCGACGACTACACCGATCCGGCCCCGGCCTCGGTGTTCGCTCACCTCAACGCGACCACCAACCTCAACCGGGCGATCTCCGAGAAGGGGATCTATCCGGCGGTCGACCCGCTCGACTCGACCTCGACGCTGCTGAAGCCCGAGATCGTCGGCGACGAGCACTTTCAGGTCGCCAACCAGGTCAAGGAGGTGCTGCAGCGCTATCGCGAGCTGCAGGACATCATCGCCATCCTCGGCATCGACGAGCTCTCCGACGAGGACAAGGTGACCGTCAACCGCGCCCGCAAGCTCGAGCGCTTCCTCTCCCAGCCGTTCTTCGTCGCCGAGCAGTTCACCGGGATCCCCGGCAAGTACGTGCCGGTCGAGGAGTCGATCCGCGGCTTCAAGGAGATCCTCGACGGGACGCACGACGAGGTCCCCGAGCGCGCCTTCTTCATGAAGGGCTCGATCGACGAGGTCGTGGAGGACTCCGGCGGGAAGGCCGACTCCAAGTCGGACTCCGATTCCGACTCCGGCTCGGACTCCACCGACTCCGTCTCGGACTCGGACTCCGGTGAGTCCCGCGACTCCGGGGACTCCGGGGACTCCGGGGACTCCGGGGACTCCGGCGACGACGCCGGCCCGATCGAGAGCCAGACCGACGCGCCAGCCGCCGAGACCGGCACCGAGGCGAACTAGTGGCGCACACCCCGTTCCGGGTCGAGGTCCTCACCCCCGAGGGCGAGGTCTTCAACGAGGAGGTCGAGATGGTCTCGACCCGTACCGCGGTGGGCAGCATTGGCGTGCTCGCCCACCACGAGCCGGTGCTCGCGATGCTCGACCCCACGGAGCTGCGCCTGTACCGCTCGGACTCCGACGTGGTGCGCTTCGCCCAGTCTGAGGGCTACATGCAGGTCGCCGACAACCACGCGCTGCTGCTCGTCGAGGAGGTGCACGAGCCCGATGCGCTCGACGCCGCCGATCTCCGCGACCGGCTCAAGCGGGCCGAGGACGAGCTCAGCGAAGCCGGTGAGGACTCCGAGCGCCGGCGCGTGGCCGAGCGCGACCGGCGCCGCTGGGAGGCGTTCCTGCGGATCGCCGAGGGCCCTGAGTCGTCGTAGGCCACGGTCGGGCCGCCGCGCCGGTCGCCCGGTCTTAACCGGGCCGTCATCGACGGCCCGTACCCTTTCGCCCTCATGTCCGACGAACGTATCCTCGCCGAGCGCCTGATCGGTTACGAGACCTCGCGGCCGGAGGCGATCGTCGCCGCCGCGGGCTTCGTGAAGGGCTGGCTGGAGTCCCACGGGGTGACGGCGAACGAGTTCGATCACCACGGCCTGCCGGTGCTCGTCGCCGACGTCGGGGGGCCGGCGGAGCCCGGGGG
>CAXTTD010000427.1:0-3409 GCA_964246945.1 uncultured Solirubrobacteraceae bacterium
CCCCCCCCCCCTCCGAGTTCCCGGTGCCCGCGGACGGCACGTTGGCGACCGTGATCTCGCGCGCTCGCGCGGCGGCTCGGTCGACGCCCTCGAGCCCGACGCCGAACTGGTGGATGAGCGCCGGCGCGACCCGATCCATGAGCGCGGCGTCGATCTGGGTCATGAGCGGCACCACGACCTCGAAGCGGCCCTCCGCGGTGCGGCTGTCGACGACGATCTCATCATCGGGCAGACGTGCGCGCAGCAGCTCCGCGACGTCCGGAAATGCCGTAGAGGCGACGAGGATCCTCACCGCGGGGGCTGCGTGAGCCGAGCGCGCAGCGCCTTGCGGTCGATCTTGCCCACCGGGGTGAGCGGGACCGCCTGTACGACATGGACCGCACGCGGATACCGGTAGCCGCCCAGCCGCTCGCGGGCCCAGTCGACGAGCGCCTCGGGGGTGAGCGAGGAACCGTCGGCAAGCGCGACGAACGCGACCACCTCCTCGCCGTGGCGCTCACTCGGCGCGCCCACCACGCCCGCCATCCGCACCTCGGGATGCTCGGTGAGCGCGTCCTCGACGTCTCGGGGGTACACGTTGAAGCCGCCGCGGATGATGAGGTCCTTCATCCGGTCCACGATGAACAGCCACCCGCCCGCGTCGAGATAACCGACGTCGCCGGTGTGCAGCCAACCGCCGCGGATCGCCTGCGCAGTGGCCTCCGGTGCCCGCCAGTAGCCGCGCATCACTCCGGGCGAGCGCACGCACACCTCGCCGATCTCCCCGGGACCGAGCGGCTGCCCGTCGCGATCGCGGATCTCGAGCTCGGTGCCGGGCACCGGGATCCCCGCCGAGCCCTCGCGTCCGCGACCGACCGGCGTGGAGGAGATGAGCGCCGCCGTCTCGGTCATCCCGTAGCCCTGGCGGACGGCGAGGCCGGGCACGCGCTCCGCAATCCCGCGGGCGATCTCCGCCGGCAGCGGCGCCGCGCCGCAGGAGACGTGACGCAGCGTCGAGAGGTCGTAGTCCTCGAGGGGACATTCGAGCAGCCGCTGGATCATCGTGGGCACCAGCGCGCTCGTCTGCAGCGCGTGCTCCTGCACGGTGCGCAGGAACGTCTCGGGGTCGAACCACCGCAGCAGCGCGGTGAAGCCGGGCTCCTGCGCGTGCAGGGCCGAGACGGTGACGAGTAGCCCGTAAGCGTGGGACAGCGGCAGCGTGGTGAGCGCGCGGTTGACGCCGGCCTCGTGGCTCGAGCGGTAGGCGGCCTGCCCGGTGTAGTGCAGGCTCGCGTGCGAGAGCATCACGCCCTTGGCCCGTCCGGTGGTCCCGCCGGTGTAGAGCAGCGCGGCGAGATCATCCTCGTCGCGGTCAACGATCGGGGCCGGATCGGACTCCTCGAGCTGCCCCAGCGAGCCCACCGTCGCCGCTCCCGGCTCGGTGGCGCCGGCGGGGTCGGTGCTGAGGATGTGACGTAGCTCGGGCAGCCCCGCCGCGGCCTCAACCACCTTGGCCAGGAACTCCGGCGTGGTGAGGATCGCCCGGGCGCCGGAGTCGACAAGCACGTGGCGCAGCTCGGCGGCCGGCAGCAGGAATGTCGCCGGCGTGGCGACGAGACCGGCCCGCCACAGCGCGTGGTAGGCGATCGTCACCTCCGGACAGTTGGCCATCATCACCACGACCCGCTCGCCCGGCGCGAGACCGAGCTCGGCGAGGCCGCCGGCCATCCGCGTCGCGCGGTCGTAGAGCTCGGCGGAGCCGTAGGTGCGTCCGTCGAAGCACAGCGCCGGGTGTTCGCCGCGCTGCTCGCGCCCGGCCTCGGCGAGCCGGGCGAGGTGTCGGGGGCCGGCGGTCGTGCTCATGTCGCCCGTGGGGTGACGCGCTCGTCGCTCATCGGCCTGCGAGGTTAGAACCGTTCAGCGGTGAGGACCGCATCACGCTGTCCGCGGTCGCTGCCGAGCACCTGCGTGACCCCGCTCACGCGGGATCGTCGCGAGTGGTGTGTACAACTGAGAGTGGGTAAACCCTGGACGGCGGGCCAGGCCCCCACGCCACTGCGACCGACATCATGTACTGCTTCACCACCCCTGCCAGGAGGGACATCCAATGAGCCCCGAACGGACGAAGGCATACCGGCGCGTCATGGAGACACTCGACGAGCTCGGACCGAGCAAACTGCAGAGCGACGAGCAGGACCGGATCCGTCTCGCCGCCGACAACCTCATCTTCAGCTCCGAGATGGCGGAGGGCACGGTCCAGGGCGCTCTGCGCGACGCCGAGGCGCTGTGCGCGTCGCTCGTGGAGAGTGGCCGCTGGGAGGCGGTCACCGCCGAGCGCCTGGAGCGCGATCTGCGTGAGTGCGGGCCCGGGATGGACGTTCCCGCCGCAGCCTGACCCTGAAGTCGAGCCTGAGTCTCACGGTCCTGGTCAGCCTCGAGCGGTTCCGCGCCGCCCAGTCGGACGGCACGTACGAGCGCGCCCTCGGTGAGTTGCGCGCCGGGGATAAGCGAGGGCATTGGATGTGGTTCGTATTCCCCCAGCTCGCGGGGCTCGGCACCAGCTCGACCGCGCTCCGTTACGCCATCTCGAGCGTCGCGGAGGCCCGGGCGTATCTCGCCGACCCGGTGCTCGGTCACCGCCTGCGCGAGTGCGCGACGGCATTGCTCTCGCTGGCGCCTGCGGCGAGCGCCGAGCGGGTACTGGGGCCCGTCGACGCCCTGAAGCTCCGCTCGAGCGCCACCCTGTTCGCGCGGGCCGGCGACGACACCGGGGTGTTCACCGCGCTGCTCGAGCGCTTCTACGGCGGCCAGGCCGACCCGCTCACCGTGCGGCTGCTGACCCCGGGAGACCCGGTCGAGCGGTAGCGTTCGTCACATGAGCTCGACCGCGCCGTCCTCCCGCCGTTCCCGGACCGATCGCGACCTCACCGTCCGCGCTGACGATCCCTACCTGCTCGACGATGCGCTCACCGATTCCGAGCGGGCGCTGCGCGACCGCATCCGCGTCTACGGCGAGGAGCACGTGCTGCCGATCATCAACGACTACTGGGAGCGAGCCGACTTCCCGTTCGAGATGGTCGCCCCGCTCGGCGAGCTCGGCATCATCGGCGGCTCGATCGAAGGCGATGGCTGCCCAGGTCTTTCCCGCCGCGCCGCCGGCATCGCCTCCCGCGAACTCGCCCGTATCGACGGATCGCTCAACACCTTCTACGGCGTTCACTCCGGCCTCGCCATGGGCTCGATCGCGATGCTCGGCTCGGCGGCCCAGCGGGGACGCTGGCTGCCGGCGATGGCCCGCCTGGAGGCGATCGGCGCGTTTGCGCTCACCGAGCCCGAGCACGGCTCGGACTCGGTGTCGCTGGAGACGAGCGCCCACCGCGACGGGGGCGATTGGGTGCTCAACGGCCACAAGCGCTGGATCGGCAACGCG
>CAXTTD010000428.1:0-3405 GCA_964246945.1 uncultured Solirubrobacteraceae bacterium
CAACCGGCACCGCGCTCACCACCGCCGAGACCGCGGACATCGCGGCGCTCCTCGGGCAGGGCGACACCGTCGACGTCGCCGACACCGAGGGCAGCCTCAACCCCGACTTCGCCGTCGGCCCCGCCTACGCGATGTACACCCTCGACTCGATGCGCGCCGCGGTCAACTCCCCGGCGACGGGCCTCACCAGTACCACCCCGATGGCGCTCATGGGCTACTCGGGCGGCGCGATCGCGACCGGCTGGGCGGCGCAGATGGCGCCGAGCTACGCGCCCGACATCGAGCGCCGCCTCGTGGGGGCGACGATGGGCGGCGTGTTCGTCGACCCCGACCACAACCTGCACTACGTGGAGGGCAGCGTCTACTGGTCGGGCGTGACGCCGCTGGCGCTGATCGGCATCGCCAAGGCCTACGACGTGAACCTGAGCCCGTACCTGTCGGCGTACGGCCAGCAGCTCGAGAGCCAGCTCAGCGACGCCTCGATCGAACAGGCGACCGGCGCCTATCCGGGCCTCACCTGGCAGCAGATCGCCCAGCAGCCGCAGTACCCGCAGCCTGAGACGGTGGCGCCGTTCGTGAAGCTCGCCAACATGCTCATCCTCGGCCACGACGCGCTGCCCCAGGTGCCGATGCAGATCTACCAGGGTGACAACGGCGTGCTCGAGGGCACGCTGCCCGGCGGCCCCGGGATCGGCCCCGGCGACGGCGTGATGGTCGCCGGCGACGTGCGCAGCTACGCGCGGGAGGTGTGCGGCGCCGGTGAGCCGGTGAGCTACACCGAGGTCCCGCTGAGCCACGAGACGACCGAGCCGGTGTGGAGCGTGGCCGCGCTGTCGTGGCTTGAGGACCGCTTCGCCGGTGACCCGGCGCCCAGTGACTGCGCCTCGATCGCCCCGGGCAACTCGCTCGCTCCGGTGACGCTTCAGCCACAGGGTTAGGAAGCGCCAGACACCGCGCCATACTCGAGCGGGGATGGCGCGCCGCACCGACATCGAGCCCTGGGAGGAGCTGCTCGCCACCGGCCGCGACGACGCGCGGCTCGTCCACGACGACGTCAACCCGGGGCGATCCGGTCGCTACGCGGAGATCCCGGACGAGCTCAACCCCACGGTTCGCCGCGCCCTGCACAGCGCCGGCATCGAGCGCCTCTACGTCCACCAGGCGCAGGCGCTCACCGCCGCCTTCGACGGGCCCACGATCCTCACCACCGGCACCGCCTCGGGCAAGTCGCTCGGCTTCCAGCTGCCGACGCTCGAGGTGCTCACCGCCGATCGCGGCGCCCGCGCCCTGTACCTGTACCCGACCAAGGCACTCGCCCAGGACCAGGCCCGCTCGCTGACCCGCTTCGGCCTCACCCGCGAGCTGCGGCCTGCGATCTACGACGGCGACACCCCCCGTCACGAACGCTCGGCCATCCGCAAGCGCGCGAACCTTGTCATCACCAACCCCGACATGCTCCACGTGGGGATCCTGCCCCACCACCATGCGTGGGGCGACTTCCTCTCGAACCTCGCGTTCGTGGTCGTCGACGAGGCCCACGTGTACCGCGGCGTGTTCGGCTCCCACGTCGGAAATGTCCTCCGAAGACTCCGCCGCGCCGCCGCGATCCACGGCACCGCACCCCGCTTCCTGCTGACGAGCGCGACGATCGCTAACCCCGTGGAGCTCGCGACCGCGCTCACCGGCCTGCCCGACTTCCAGCTCGTCGACGCCGACACCGCGCCGAAGGCCGACCGCCGCGTCGTCATGTGGAACCCGCCGCTGCTCGACGAGAAGCTCGGCGTCCGCGCCTCCGCGCTGTACGAGGCCGCCGAGGTGTTCTCCGACCTCGTCGCCCACGGCGCCAAGACGATCTGCTTCATGAAGTCGCGCAAGGGCGTCGAGCTCATCCTGCGCCACGCCCGCGACCGGCTGCCCGCCGAGCTCGCCGAGCGGATCGAGCCCTACCGCGCCGGCTACACCTCCCAGCAGCGCCACGAGATCGAACGCCGGCTCACCACGGGCGAGCTTCTCGGGGTCGTCTCCACCGACGCACTCGAGCTGGGAATCGACATCGGCGAGCTCGACGCCGCGGTGTGCGTCACCTTCCCGGGGACGGTCGCGAGCCTCAAGCAGATGTGGGGGCGGGCGGGCCGCCGCGGCCGCGGGCTCGCGGTGTACGTCGCCGGCGAGGACGCCCTGGATCAGTTCTTCTGCCGCCACCCCGCGGAGTTCATGGCCAAGCCCGTGGAGGCGGCGATCCTCGACCCGCAGTCGCCGGAGATCCTCGCCGAGCACCTGCTGTGCGCCGCCCACGAGGCACCGCTCTGCGCCCCCGACGCCGAGCTGTTCGGCCCGGACACCATGAAACTCGCCGGTGAGCTCGCGGGCGCGAAGCTGCTGCGCGAGCGGGCGACTGGCTTCGTCCCGTACCGCGCCGACGACTATCCGGCGGCGCGCGTGGCCCTGCGCTCGGCAAGCGCCGACTCGTTCGTCCTGCTCGAGGGTTCAAGCGGCGAGGTGCTCGGCACGATCGAGGCCTCGCGCGCCTACGCGACCGTCCATGAGGGCGCGGTCTACCTGCACCTCGGCCGCTCCTATCTCGTGGAGGCGCTCGACCTCGACTCCCGCCGGGCGGTGCTCGCCCGCTTCGACGGCGACTACTACACCCAGGCCAAGCGCGAGTCGATGACCTACATCGAGCGCCTCGAGCAGCGCCGCGACGCCCACGGCATCGTCCTCTCCTACGGGCAGGTCATCTACTCCGAGACCGTGCTCGGCTACCAGCGCAAGCGGCTGCAGGACTCCGAGGTAATCGACTTCCAGGGCCTCGATCTGCCCACCACCGAGTTCCGCACCCGCGCGCTGTGGTACGAGCTCGACGAGCTGATCGCCAGCGAGGCGTTCCCCCAGACCCACGTGCTCGGCGCGCTGCACGCGCTTGAGCACGGCCAGATCGCGGTGCTCCCGCTGATCGCCATGTGCGACCGCTGGGACATCGGTGGCCTGTCGACGAACGCGCACCCCCAGACCGGCGGCCCGACGATCTTCATCTACGACGGCCACCCCGGCGGCGTCGGCATCACCCGCCGCGGCTATGAGCAGTTCGGGCGGTTGGTGGGCGACGCCCGCCGCCTGATCGGCGAATGCCCGTGCGAGTCGGGCTGCCCGTCATGCGTGCAGTCGCCGAAGTGCGGCAACCTCAACGAGCCGCTGCACAAGGCTGGTGCGCTCGAGCTGCTGCGGCGCATGAGCTCGCTGCGCGCGCCCGCGGCCGTCTGAGCCCGGCGCCGGGCGCGTGGATGACCCAGCGCCCGCTGAGCGCGACGCGGGAGAACCGCACTTGACGGGCGAGCTTGCGCTCGCCCCATTTCGTGCGCAGCCCGGTTCCGCCCCGCCGCCCCGGGACCGGCCGTCGCCCCGCTG
>CAXTTD010000429.1:0-3390 GCA_964246945.1 uncultured Solirubrobacteraceae bacterium
GCCTGGACGGGCTGCCCGAGGCCGAGCGCCCGGGCGTGCTCGTGTCCCAGTCCGCGGTCGGCATCTACGGCGACCGCGGCGCGGAGCGGCTCGACGAGTCGGCCACCACCGGCACCGGCTGGCTCGCAGAGCTCGTGCTCGCCTGGGAGGCCGCCGCCCACGCCGCGCCGGCCGGGGTGCGCGTGGCCACCACCCGCACCGGCGTCGTGCTCTCCTCGAGTGGCGGCGCGCTCGCCAAGATGCTGCCGTTCTTCAAGCTGGGGGTCGGCGGCCCGGTCGCCGGCGGGCGCCAGTACGTGCCGTGGATCCACCTCGACGACGTCGTCGGCGGACTGCTGCACTGCGCCGACACCGCGCAGAGCACCGGGGCGGTGAACCTCAGCGCGCCCGAGCCGGCGAGTAACCAGGACCTGTCCACGGCGCTCGGTCACGCGCTCGGCCGCCCCGCCGTGCTGCCGGTGCCCGGATTCGCCGTCGGGCTGCTGTACGGCGAGATGGCCCAGCTGGTCACCGCCGGCCAGCGGGCGGTGCCCGCCGCCCTCGAGAGCTCCGGCTACGCCTTCGTCCACACGGACGTCGAGGCGGCGCTGCGCGATGTCCTGAAATGACGCGCCGCTGATGGCCGTCCATCGCCTCGAGCGCCGCCAGCGGCTCGACCGCCCGCTCGACGAGGTGTTCGCGTTCTTCGCCGAGGCCCGCAACCTCGAACGGATCACCCCGCCGTGGCTGCGCTTCGAGGTGCGCACGCCCGAACCGGTCGAGATGGCCCCGGGGGCGGTGATCGACTACCGCCTGCACCTGCACGGGGTCCCGCTCGGCTGGACCTCGCAGATTGAGGTGTGGGAGCCCGGGCGCCAGTTCGTCGACCGCGCGCTGCGCAGCCCCTTCGCCCTGTGGCACCACCGTCACCGTTTTGCCGCCGCGGGAGAGGGCACGATCGTCTCCGACGAGGTCCACTACGCGCCGCCGCTCGGCTGGCTCGGCGAGCTCGCGCATCCCGTGCTCGTCGCCCGCGACCTCGAGCGGATCTTCGACCACCGCCAGCAGGCCACCGCCCGGATCCTCGGGTCGGGGGACCCGGACGGCGGGGGCGCTCCGGTGGCCGGGACCCCACAACCCGCCGGCTTGCCGTGACCTCGATCCTGTGGCTGCGGCGCGACCTGCGCATCCACGACCACCCCGCGCTCGAGGCGGCGCGGGCGGCCGACCGCATGATCCCCGTCTTCTGCTTCGATGACGGGCTGCTCACGGGCCGCCACGCCTCCGGTCCGCGGACCCAGTTCATGCTCGAGTGCCTGGCCGACCTCGATGGGGCGCTGCGCAGCCGCGGCAGCCGCCTGTTCGTCCGCCACGGCCCCCCCAAGCGTGAGCTCGTCCAGCTCGCGAAGGACAGCGGCGCCGACACCGTGCACGTGACGATCGATGTCTCGCCGTTCGCCCGCGCCCGCCAGCGCGCGGTGAAAGAGGCCCTGGAGGAGATCGACGTGGAGCTCGTCGCCCACCCCGGGCTGTTCGCGATCGATGCGTTCGCGTCGGTGCGCACCGGTCAGGACAACCCCTACACGGTGTTCACCCCGTTCTACAAGAAGTGGCTCACCCAACCTCGCCGGCAGCCCACCGGCGCGCCGCGGGCGCTGCCGCAGACCGGCCGCCCGGCGCCCGGCGGGAGCCTGCCCACGCTCACGGACCTCGGCCTCGAGCAGGCGGTCTCCGACCCCGCCCCCGGGGGGGAGGCGGCCGCGCGCAAGGCGCTCACCGCGTTCCTCGCCGGGCCGGTCGACGACTACGCCGACGGACACGACACCCTCACCGGTCGCTCGGTGTCACACCTGTCGCCGTACCTGCACTTCGGCTGTCTGTCGCCGCGCGAGATCGAGGAGCGGCTCTCGCGCACTCAGGGTGCGGAGGCGTTCCGTCGTCAGGTGTGCTGGCGGGACTTCTATGCCTACGTGCTCGGTCACTTCCCCCAGAACACGAAGCACGAGTTCCAGGAGCGCTACCGCGGGGGGACGCTCAAGTGGAGCCGCGCGGAGGCGCAGTTCGAGGCATGGCGCGAGGGCCGCACCGGATTCCCGGCGGTCGACGCCGGGATGCGTCAGCTGCGCCGCGAGGGCTGGCTGCACAACCGCGCCCGGCTGATCGTCGGCTCGTTCCTCACCAAGGACCTCGGGATCGACTGGCGCTGGGGCGAGCGGTACTTCATGCGGATGCTCATCGACGGCGACGAGGCGTCCAACAACGGGAACTGGCAGTGGATCGCCTCCGTCGGCGTCGACCCCGCCCCGGCGTTCCAGCGGATCTTCAATCCGGCTCGCCAGTCGGAGAAGTTCGACCCCGACGGGGCCTACGTGCGCGAGTACGTGCCCGAGCTGCGCGACGTCCCCGGCGAGTACCTCCCCGAGCCGTGGACGATGCCCGACGAGGTCCAGGAGCGCTGCGGCTGCCGAATCGGCACCGACTACCCGGAGCCGATCGTCGACCATGCCGAGGCCCGGCGCGCGGCGCTGGACCGTTACCGCGTCTCCGCCCGGTAGGGCCGTTCGCCGGATGTTCGGCGACTGGCGCCCGCGGGCGGTCGTGTTCGACTGCGACGGCCTGCTGGTGGACACTGAGGGCTGCTGGACGGCCGCCGAGACCGAGCTGTTCGCCCGGCGGGGGCAACCCTTCGCCGCCGCGGACAAGGCCGCGCTGATCGGCGTCTCGGTACCCGACGCGTGCGCGCTGCTCGCCGCGCGCTTCGGCGACGGGACCGGTGCCGAGGCGGTGCAGGCCGAGCTCGTCGGCCTCGTGCGGGCGATCGTCGGTCGCGAGGCGCACGCGATGGCCGGGGCGCCGGAGGTCGTCGCCGCCGTGGGCGCCCGGGTGCCCGCCGCCGTCGCCTCCAACTCACCGCGGACGCTGCTCGACCAGGCGCTCGAGTGCGGCGGGCTGCGCGAGGCGCTGCCGGTGAGCGTGGCCGCCGACGAGGTGGCCCGCGCGAAGCCCGCCCCCGATCTCTACCTGGAGGCGTGCGCCCGCCTCGGCGTCGCGCCCGGGCACGCGCTCGCCTTCGAGGATTCGGCGACGGGGATCCGCGCCGCCGGCGCCGCCGGCCTGCGCACGATCGGGGTGCCGACCCTCACCGGCCAAGACATCGGCGCCGAGGTGACGGTGGCGAGCCTCGCCGATCCCGAGCTCGGCGCCTGGGTGCGAGGCTGGCCTCTTCGCTGATTCTTCGGATCCGCGCACAGGGGCGGGGTACCGCGTCGTTGTATCAGTCGAGGAGATGACGATGACCTATCTGAACTGCCCCCGGTGCGGGCTCAGCGTGCGATCTCACCCCGGGCCGCCGGCGACCGCCTGCCCGCGCTGCCACGGCCTGGGCCGCGTCTACGAGGTCACCGAGCAGAC